>NZ_JANPGM010000027.1:0-18388 GCF_031423935.1 Chamaesiphon sp. VAR_69_metabat_338 | reverse complement strand
GCCAATCTGGTCGTGCCGATTACGATCGACAGTCAGTTGATGGGTCTATTGATCGGTCATGAATGTCACCAGCCGCGTGATTGGCAACCTGATGAAATTAATTTATTCAATCGGTTGGCGACCCAACTAGCTTTAGCACTCAATCAAGCCTCCCTGATCGCCGAACGCGAAGCCGAGGCCAAACGCACGCAAGCACTGTCAGAAATCACCCTCAAACTGCGCCAATCGATCGATGAAACCGAGATTTTAAATATTGCGTTGCCAGAGATCCTCACGCTCTTGAGACTCGATCGCACGAGTATTTTAGTGGTCGATAGTAATGGTGAAGGTGAAGGCAAAATTATTGCCGAAGCGGTGGCAGACCCAACATTTACTGCCTTGGGGGCGGTCGTACCAGCGGAGGATATGTTTGAAGTCTTGGGCAAGGGCTATGCCGAAGGGTCATTTGTCCAAGCCGACGATCTCCAGACGGCGGCATACAGTCCTGAGCTGATCGCGCGGCTCCAAAAAATGCAAATTAAATCGATCGTCACGATTCCGATTATCGTCGATCGGAAATTTTTTGGTTTATTTAGTGCCACGATGTGTCGGCAGACGCGCCATTGGCAGCAATCAGAAATCGATCTGCTGATCCAATTAGCAGCGCAACTGGGGATGGCACTCAATCAAGGGCGATTGGTACAGCAACTAGAACTGGTCAATTTCCAACAAGCGGGCTATGCCGCCGGTCAAGAAGCGGCTCGCAAGGCTCTCCAGAAAAATGCCTGGGATTTATTGCTCCAAGTCGATCGAATCAGTCAAGGCGACCTGACCATTCGCGCCCATGTCACTGAAGATGAGATTGGCACGATCGCCGACTCTTATAATGCGACCGTCCAGAGTTTGCGGGGCTTAGTTAGCAATGTTCGCAATGTCTCCCAGCAAGTAGTCAATACTACCACTACTAACGAAATCTCCGTGGCCGAACTGTCGCTCGAAGCCCTACAACAGTCGGAAGATATCAGTCTAGCTCTCGATCGGCTTAAAGACATGTCCGGGTCGATCGACCTAGTGGTCAGTAATGCCCTGATTGCCGAAGCTGCCGTGATGGAATCAGCGCAACTAGTCCAAGCTGGCGACATGGCGATGAATTCAGCGGTAGAAGGGATTCTGACCATCCGCAACACTGTCGCCGAAACCGCCAAAAAGGTCAAACGCCTCGGCGAATCTTCCCAAAAAATCTCCAAAGTTGTCAATCTGATTAGCAGCTTTGCCGCTCAAACTAACCTGCTGGCTCTCAATGCCAGTATCGAAGCAGCGCGAGCGGGTGAAGAAGGTCGCGGCTTTGCCGTCGTTGCCGAGGAAGTCCGCTCACTGGCTCGTCAATCTGCCGCTGCCACTAGCGAAATCGAGAATCTGGTAGCCAGTATTCAATCGCAGACCAATGAAGTCGTCACGGCGATGGAAGCCGGTACCGAACAGGTCGTCATCGGTACCAAATTGGTCGATGAAACCCGCGCCAGTCTCGATCGGATTGCAGCTACGAGTTTAAAGATTGGGGAATTGGTAGAAGCGATCGCCCACGCCGCTCTCCTCCAATCTGAGAGTTCGACCCATGTCACTCAAAGTATCGATCGCGTCGCCGATATTTCTCAAAAAACCTCGATGCGCGCAGATAATGTCCAAGCATCCTTCCAAGATCTGATCCAACTCGCGCGTGAGTTACAGAAGAATGTCGGTCAATTTAAGATTGAGTAACGATATTAGGGGATAGGGAATAGGGAATAGGGAATAGGGGATAGGGCATCAGAAGTAAGCACTATGTGCTTAAGCTAATAAATTCCTAAGTTTCAATGCCTTCATCCCCAATCCCTAACCCCTAACCCCTAACCCCTATCCCCTAACCATGTACATCGACCCAGAATTACGAGATCGAGTTTATCAACTGTTCGGCTTGGAAGTGCCCAAGATGTTACAGACGATCGAAACCGAACTGGTCACGCTGAGTACCGATCGGAGTGCAGATAAAGTTAATAACTTAATGCGGGCGGCGCACTCGATTAAAGGTGGGGCGGCCAGTTTGGGGCTGGAGGCGATCGCGGATCTCGCCCATCAAATCGAGGATATTTTTCGGGTGCTCAGTCATCCAGACTTGCCTTTCGATGCCAAGTTAGATCGACTATTATTTCAGATTTATGATTGTTTAAATCAATTAGTCCTGGCTGAGATTGACAATCGCGTCCTCGATGCGGGATTTTATACCAGTATTCAAATTATTCTGGCGGCTCTGGATGAAGAAATCGGGCATTTCGTCATTGCCGGACAACAGCTACCCGCCGATCGACTCAGTAGTGGTGTCGATCTGACCCAATCGATTTTTGAGGTCGATGTCGCTCAAAGTTTGAGCAGACTCGAACGCGTCCTCCTCGATCCAGATTGCAAACCGATCGCCGTCGGTGAGTTTCGCGCCCAGTCAGAAGTATTTACGGGGATTGCGGCTCTAACAAATCTGCCAGAATTTGGCCGGCTCGCTCAAACCACGATCGACGCTCTCGATCGTCATCCCGATCGCGCCCGAGAAATGTGTTGTTTTGCCCTGGTAGACTTCTATCGCGCCCTCGCTGCCGTCCTGACTGGCGATCGCGCTAACTGCGGCCAGATTTCACCCGGTTTTGCCTTTGCGATCGCCGAATCTCCCCGAGTGCTGGGAGTCAGCCCCAACGATCCACCATTCGATCTAGAAGATTTATTTGCCGATCTGATATCGGTCGAGGGGTTAGAATCGATCGCAGCTACAGATTCTTTCGACTGGACTCGCGTACCATCCCTAGCAGCGGTGTCACAACCAGCGCAAACTGGATATCTGCATGAATTGGATTTCATCATTGAGGAAATCCTCTGGGCACCAGCCGCGATCGAGTGCCCGCTCGATTTTGACTTGGTCGATATGTTCGATCTGCCCACTCCTCACAGCTCGGTATTGTTACCAGCCGCTGCGAGTCTCGATTTCGACTTGGTCGATATGTTCGATCTGCCGGTAGTTGCACCAGCTCCCGCGCACCGGATCGAGCGCGATCGGCTCGATCGGACGATCGCCGATCTCCAGCGAAATTTCGACAGCTTGGCACCGATTACCAGCACGACATTCGTCCCGCCCACCAAGCCCAGCAAACCATTTCGGATCAAAAAATCGCGCAAAAAAGCCAGTCAGCCCGCAACCCCTCAATTATCGATTCGGGTGGGTCTCGATCGACTGGAGCGGATGAACAATCTCATGGGCGAACTGGCGATCGAGCGGCATGGCTTGGCACTCTCCACCGAACAATTTACCGATACCTTGGCACAATTACGCGCCAAATGTAGCAATTTTCAAGCCATTGGCGATCGACTCCGGCAAATCGCCGACACCTTGGCGATTGCTTCGCCGCCACCATCACTAGCTACCCGAACGACCGCATCGCCCCTAGCTCCAGCGACCATTCCGCAATTCGACGCGCTCGAACTCGATCGGTATAGTGAAGTCCATCACATCGCCCAAGCGACGATCGAGCAACTGGCGCAAATCGAAGAACAGATCGAAGATTTGTCCCTATTTGCCACACAATCTCACCATCAGATCGATCGGCAAAAACAACTGCTCTCACATCTTCGGGATGACCTGATGTGGGCGCGGATGTTGCCATTAGGCGAAATCCTCAATCGGTTTCCACGCACCCTCCACGATCTATCAGTGGAATTTAATAAGCCAACGGATCTCAAAATTACCGGTGCTGGTGTCCTAGTCGATCGTGCCGCGATCGATAAGCTGCTCGATCCGCTCCTGCATTTGCTGCGCAACGCTTTCGATCACGGCATCGATCTCCCTGCCGAGCGAGTCGCTATGGGCAAACCCGAACGCGGCGCAATTGCAATCGATGCCTACCATCAAGGCAGTCAAACCGTCATCGAAATCACCGACGATGGTCGCGGCATCGACCTCGCAGCGATTCAGGCTAAGGCGATTTCGCTGGGTCTGCTGGCTCCGAGTGCGGCGGAGACGATTAGCCGCGAGCGACTCCTCGATTTTCTATTTGAGCCGGGTTTTTCTACTGCCGATCGGATTACCAAACTATCTGGTCGGGGGATGGGTTTGGATATTGTCAAGGCTCAAATCCAGTCGATTAAAGGCACGATCTCGATCGATTCTGAGCTGGGACGCGGTACGACTTTCACGCTGCGGATTCCGCTGACACTCACGATCGCCCAATTAATGATTTGCCAAGTTGGTAACGCTGTTTATGCTTTTCCGGCTGATAGTATCCAAAAAATTGTCGTACCCACTGCCGAGCAGGTGTCGCAGCAAGACGAGCAGTCGGTATTCCACTGGCAAAATCTCACTATTCCCATTTATAACCTCAACGAACTGCTCGCTTACTCGGTGCCTGTCCCCGAACGCAGTATTTCCCACACGCTCAAAAGCAGTGCGAATAATCCTGCCGACTGGTTGCCACCACTAATCTTAATCCGCCGTGCCGATCGGATCGTCGCCCTCCAGATCGATCGATTAATTACCGAACAGGAGCTAACCATCGTCCCCTTTGGTCGAGCGATTACGCCACCGAGCTACAGCTATGGTTGCACGATTCTGGGGGATGGGATCGTCCTGCCCGTGCTCAACCCGCATACACTGATTCAGGTCTTAGTCGATCGAGCTAGTTGTCCGCTATCTCCGCCGCCAGTGTCGGTACCCGTGCCACTAGTGAGCACTGCGACGATTTTGGCGATCGATGACTCGATTACCACCCGTCAGAGTCTATGTCTATCACTAGAAAAATTTGGCTATCAGACACTTCAAGCCAAGGATGGTCAGGAAGCATTGCAAATTCTCCGCCAGAAAGCTAGCGAGATTAAATTGGTGGTGTGTGATGTCGAAATGCCGAATATGAACGGCTTTGAATTTCTCAATGTCTATCGTCAAGATGGCGAGATCTCCCATATTCCCGTGGTAATGCTCACCTCTCGTAGTAATCCCAAGCATCGTCAGTTTGCGGCTTATCTAGGCGCGGTTGACTATTTTATCAAACCTTATATTGAGGAAGATTTCATGAATGCGATCGGCAAGATTGTAGGAATTTAATAGTGAATAGTGAATAGAGTTTGAAGATCGTTAGCTCCTCGTCCCCCGCTCCCCGCTCCCCGCTCCCCAAAACATTATGTTCGCCAATACGATCTCGAATAAATGGGTTGAAACGACAACCACAGTCATAACACTCGATCTAATTGTCTTTGAAATCGATCGGGTAAGTTTTGGAATTCCGATGACTAAAATCGCACGGATTATTAGTAGCGAATTCCTCGGCGAAGATTATTCACTCACGCAAAATATCGACATTCTCGACCTTCACGATCGCCTGACTGGAAAATCGCTCGTTAGTCCGAAGTCGATCGTGTTGTGGAGCAATGCACGTCATCAGATTGCGGCGATTCCGATCGAGACAGTGCCAGTAATGGTTGCCGTGCCACTCGATCGAATTCGGATGTTGCCAAGCGATTTTCGCCAGCAAAACCCGATCGGGATTGCCAGTCATGTAGCCATGATGACTGATGACGAACATCCCGAATTAACGATCTTTATTTTGGCCGATTAAAAATTAACTCGACTTATTCTCCCGTTACCGATAAACCTTCGACCCAAATACGCGGACAGACGCCGCCATTTGTCAGTTCTTCGGTTGGCTCGATATAGACGATCGAGTTTAATAATTCGCGGAAGTCACCAGCAACCGTCGCTGCCTCAATACTGGTCTTGACGCCATTGTTGACGACCCAACCATCAAAAGGCAAGGAGAAGGAGCCTTGTAGTGACTGTACGCCCGCATGGAGGGCTTGGAGATCGTCAATTAGAATCACGTTTTCGGCGGTATCTAGATTGTATTGGGCATCAGCTTTTTCGCCTCCAGACACATGATAAAAGTGGGGCGAAACAGTAATTTTCGATCCCATATTCGCATGTCCGGTCGGGTGGGCATTCATCCGTTTGGCAGTACCGGCACTGTGGATAAATGAGGATAGCATACCTTTGTCGATTAAGTTAATCCGGCGCGTAGGCGTACCTTCACCATCGAAAGTTTCTAGTCCAATATTACTGGGGTGCAGAGCATCATCAGCAACAGATAACAACGGCGAGGCAATCTGCGTACCCAAAGATTCGGTAGTAGACAAACTTTTATTGTCTAATATATTTTGGGAGTTAAATAGATTAGAAAAAGCTCCCAGCAAACTCAAAAAAGCATCGGGAGAAAAAACAATCGTATATTTGCCCGACGGTACCTTCTCATAGTTGAGATGACTGATGGTTTTTTCGGCAGCTTCATCAATGCACTTTTGTACATCTAATTTGTCAAAACTATGACTGAGTTCAAAGGCTCCAGCACTGCGAGGCTTTTTGCCTTCTTGTTCGGTTTTAGTATAGAGATAGATCGAAGTAATCGAGTGGGCATCGCTCCGAATGGCACCATCGCTATTGAGATAAAATTGATTCATCGATCGCTGCGCTAACCCATTATAAGGTACGCTTTCGATCGCTTCGTTCTTATCTAATAGTTTCCGTTCGGCAGCTACTAAGCTCTCAATTAATTGCGGTACTGTGGCAGCTTCACCAGTTTCAATTTTAACATCCGCGATTGGCGCAGTCGCTTCGGGACTAAAATCTGGCGCGTGTTCTTTAATCCCAAAAAAACTTGCTTCATGAGCAGTTTTGAGTGCGAGTTCTAAACCATTATCATCGTAATCGGTGGTACTAGTAATCCCGACAGTATTATCCTTATTCCAGACTCTTACGGTAATACCCGATCGATTGGAAGCTTTGACTTGTTTGGGTTCGCCTTTATCGACTTGGACGCTAGTTTCATCAACCGTGGAACCAGACAGATCGAATTTGGAAATGCCCAATTTAGTAGCAATTTGACGCGCGGAGGCTGAGACAGTTTGAATATTTAACGGCATAAATAATTAGTTGATAGTTGATAGTTGATAGCTAAATATTCGATCGAGCCATATACTCTAGAGAACGGGTTTCTACACCCAACCAAAACGAAGCTATAAATTTAACTTAAACTCGCATTTCCCATTAGATTCTTCGGCTTGTAACGAAAAATCCCCTCCTCGGAGGGGTGCCCGTAGGGCGGGGTGGGTAAGATCTCCGCAACCAACCATTCGAGATCGACTAGTGAGGAGGGCGGGTTCGTTTTACAGTTATTTGTAACCGCACAAATTTCTAGCATAAACCCGCCCCTACAGATCTTTAACGTCCGCCAACCGTAATCGAATCGACCTTGATATGTGGCTGCCCGACAGTGACATAAACACTGCCACTCACCGAACCGCAGAACCCCGCAGCCAGTCCCAAATCCTCAGAACACATCGAAATCTTATTCATGATTTCCTTGGCTTCACCAATTAGCGTCGCCCCCTTGAGCGGCTTGGTAATTTTGCCATTTTCGATCAGATAAGCCTCATCTACCGAGAAGTTAAACTGTCCGGTTGCACCGACGCTACCGCCACCCATCTTCTTACAATAAATGCCCTTATCGATCGAGCTAAATAACTCCTCGACTTTATGGGTACCTGGCGCGATATAAGTATTCCGCATCCGACTGGCAGCGGCGTAAGCATAGCTATTTCGGCGTCCGCTACCCGTGCGCGGATGTCCGGTGCGGATCGAGCCAGCCCGATCGGCGATAAAATTCTTGAGGATGCCATTTTCGATTAATAAGGTGCGTTGGGCTGGCATCCCCTCATCATCCATATCGATCGTCCCAAAAGCATTGCCAGACAAGCCTTCATCCCAAGCTGTCAGACTTTCATGAGCGATTTTTTGACCCTTCATATCGACAAAAGGAGTGGTATTGCGCTCGATTTGAGTGGTTTCGAGCAAATGTCCGCACGCCTCGTGGAAGATTACCCCCCCGAATTTGTTCGCCATGATAATCGGGTATGTCCCCGATTCTACATAGTCGGCGTAGAGCATCTTACCTGCCGATTCCGAGACATCTTCGGCAGTCGCGGCATAATCCCAGGTATTTAAAAACTCTGGATTGCTAGTATCGCCAACGCGTTGCCCGATCGACGATCGATTGGCACCATCAGCGCATAATAAGTTATAACCGACAGATTGGGTCAATCGAATATCGCGGGCGAATGTCCCGTCGCTAGAAGCCACCAAAACTTCTTGCCAGTCGCGGAAATAAGCGGCGCGGCGCGATTGAATGTGCGTTGCTGTCTGTTTGAGCTTGCCATTAGCAGCGAGCAGCACGTCTGCCATTTCCCGCATCGAGCTACATTTTGCCAACCATTGGTCTTTCCCCTTCTTTGTGGCGTAGTCGCGCAACAATTCGAGATTGATTTCTGGCACGTACGAGTTGGGAGCGGGTAAGTGTAAACCCATAATTCCCAATGCCTTCTCCAGTGCCGATTTTAGCCCTGTAAACGAAAGGTCATTGGTACTGACATAACAATCGGCTTTACCCGCAAATACCCGCACTCCCGCGCCGGTAGATAGCCGTGGCGAGATACTAGTGATTTGGTCGTCTTCAGCCAGACAACTAATATAATTCGATCGCTCTAAGAAAAACTCGACAAAATCCGCACCCGCCGCTCGTCCTAAACCCAGCAGTGTCGATAACGGAGCTTCCCAAGTTTCATCAAACCGATGGGTAGTGGCTGAATAACTCAGATTTGGTAGTTGCTTGGATAACAGAAAGGACTTGGGATCGATCGAAAGAGTCATGCAGGCTTCTCCTGTGGTGCTTTATTTATTGTAATAGGGGATAGGGGATAGAGGGTAGGGAATAGGGAATAGGCATTACAAGGACGCAAGCGTCCTACTTTCTAACGCACTATCCCCTATTCCCTATCCCCTATTCCCTATCCCCTATTCCCTATCCCCTCCCTGTAAACATCCATAACAATTCATATCGATTGATTGAAAAATTTACCATTATGCAACAAAAGATCTATGCTGAAAAATAGATAGTAATAGTTGTGGTAATGACTTATGGACAAGCAGAAGTATCGGATGAACTGCACCCTCACATTTAGTGATATCTATGGGCAGATTGTGATTTGGTTGATGGTAATTTTTATCAGTTTGGCTTCTGCTCTGTCGCTCTGGAGTACTACCCGCCAAATTTACGCGCTCGCGACAGTGGGTCTAATTTTAGTATTATCGCTGCCCTTTTTGCTATTTGCCTTCGTCACCACCTTGCTCAATCATATTGAGTTTGTACCGTTAGAAATCAACGAAACCACTAGTAGCAGCACCAACAAGCATCGCGATCGCAAGGTCGAACCTGCCGCAGTCTAAGTGCGATCGCTACGCTCGCTATACCGTACCAGCGATCGAGCTGACTCTACTGCCGATCGCTCGTAACCTTTTGTTATAATCTGGAAGGATGCTACTCAGAGTTGCCCTGTTACTAAGGATATGAACAGAAGAAGACCGAATCGTTACGAAGATGATTACGACGATTACGACTACGAACCTAAAAATCTCCCGCCCGAAAAAGGCGGCAAGAAGCCTGGGGGTAAATCAATGTTTGATTGGGCAAAAATTGCCGTAGCCGCAGCCATCCTGATTGTCGGGATCGGGATTGGAGTCGCTTTTAGTTCTACCGCGACTGTCGATCCGCAAAACGTAGCTTCTCGCGACTTTATCGATCGAGCCGCACCCAACCCCGAATTGTGCGTCCAGTATGGTGCCAGCGCGATGGTGATGGATGCCCGATTATTCGTCACCCTCAGCCCCTTTAAAGTATATGTATCTCAGCCCAAGATGACACCGGGTTGCGTCATGCGCAGCAACAACTGGTCGATTCTCGAACAGCGAAAACTACTTAATGGCGATCAAGTACGTGAATGTAAGCAGAAGATGAATACCTTCGGATTTACAGGTGCATTAGAATCTAAGCCCGAAATCACCTGTATTTACCAAAATGATGCCGCCCAAAATCTCTTCCTCAATCAGCCAGGTGGCACTACTGCACCACCAGCAACCGGAGGAGATCAATTCTAGCCCAGACGGATCGGTGCTAATAACGATCTAGATCGCTGCTAACTCTAATCGATCGACAGTAGGCTGGTAATGTTAATTGTTAACATTACCAGCCTACTGTTTTATGCAGAACATAAAGCTTGAATATCGTCTCAAATTGGCAGAGTTAATCGAATCAGATCCATCTCGGAATAGACCAGAATCAGTGTTCTATCTCATCATCTTTGATGGCATTTTGGTCGCGCTCTATTTAACTTCTGCCCGCTCGTCCCAAGGGGAAATATATTTTCAAGCGATGTTAGTACCGACGCTATTATTTTATTTTTCTGCAATTACTTGTTCGATACTAATATTTTATTTGAGTCGGCTCAGTCGCTATTTCACGATTAAAAAAGATTGGCAGCAGCGGATGCAATCAGGGCAGACATGTGGCCTCGAAATCGACGATCGAGGTTTCACCGATAATGCCGTACCACCCGCGATCTTCTCCTGGTCGATGTGCGATTATTGGCGAGAAACCTCAAACTTATTCCTCATCTATGATGCTGCTGGGAGTTGCATCTTATTCCCCAAGCGAGTTTTTGGTAACGAACAAATTCAAGATTTTAGGCAAGTATTAACTAACAACTTAATTTACCGGAAGAAACCTAAGATAAGGTGGAAATAATTAGCTTTAAATCGAAAAATAAATATCTTAAAAAAGAGTAGAGCGATCGCATTTATTTTCGCAATTTCTCTACTCTCTTCTATAGCTGCTAATGACGATCGATTGTCGATTTAAATATCTCCATACCAGGATCGAAAGTAAATTCAAAGTTTAGACTTTTTGCTCGATCGCTTGCCAGCGTAACCGGCGGCGACGTTGGATTAATTTACCACCGATCGCCACAAAAAATAATGTGCCGACAAAATCAGCCGGTTCGGGCACATTAGTAGCTTCAGCATTGGCAAAACGGGAGACACCAGCAATTCCTCCATTAGCAACAAGATTAGCTTGCAGGTTTAACGCGGCACTATCGGCTCGATTCCAACCGATCGCATCAAGTGCCCGTTTATCATTGTCAGAAATTGCGAGTAGTTCGCTAGGCGCGATCGTCGGATCCAAAATTCCTAGTCCTTGGTTATCTTTCCAGTGACTATTTTGACGACCGTCGCCAAAAATTTCACCCGTAGAAAAATCGGCGACTTTGGTTACACCGCTATCAAGCGAAAAATATTTAGCTCGATTATCAGCAGTCCAATCGATCGCATTGACATTCTTACTATCAGTGGAATAGCGAAATAGATCGAGGGGACTGACATACGTAAACTGATTGTCGTTATAGTATTGCGACGAACTATTTCCATCTAAGATATCTACACCACTCATAAACCCGAGCGCGTGACCGATTTCATGAGCCGCCAGCCCTACAAAATCAAATGTTCCACTGCTAATCCCATCGCTGCGATTGAAATCCCAATTAAATAAACTACTAAAGCTAATCGAGGCATCGCTATTACTGCTGTTACCTTGCAATCCTAATGCCTTGGCATTGGCACTAGTCATTTCAAGCGTGCGATTATTAGCATTACCATTGTTGTCTAGGTAAGGGGTCGCACTCCCCGCGCCGTTGGGATTATTCGCCGTGCGATTGAGCAGCATGTTAAATGTCGATCCGCTGGCAAGACTACTGACAGCCGTATTGTCATTTACTGATGTGCGATCGCTTTTGAGGGCACTGTAAACTTGACCGTAATTATAAGACTGATAGCTAGAACCTGTCTCCCCTAAAGTCCCCGCCCCGAGTGCTGCAAAGTTAATATTGATGTTGACATTAACATTGTCAGTTAAGACAGAAGACCACAAATTACCTGCTGATGTAAAGCCATCGATCGCTTGTTGGGATGTGCCAGCGGTTGGTGAGAAGTTGAATGTCAGCGCATTTACCGGGATTAGGCCACCACTGGTACCGATGCCGCTCACCGCTATCCCTGTTACTACCGCCGCCTGCTTGAGTCGTCTGAGATAAGTCTTCATCGTGGTAGAAGTAATAATAATTTTGTTCTATTAGCACCCAAAAGCTTTGGCGCGAACTCGATGCCGGATTCGCACGCCATAAATTTAAGACAAAATTAAATCTTGGTAATCGATCTGAGTTGAAAAATTTTCTGCCGAAGTTATTCTAACTTACAACCAGACCGATGAACATTACAGATTTTTTGGGTGTGCATAAATAAATTATTTAGCTTCTAAGTCACGCTCTGATTCAGTAGCAACCTCAGCTAGACGTTTCCGGCGGTTGACGACCATTTTGATCCCAAATGCGGCAAACACAAACGTACCGAGGCAGTCAGCAGGTTCGGGGATCTTTATAGACTCGACCCGATTCCAGCCGATCGCATCAAAGGCGACTTTATCGTTCTCTACAATTTGCAATAACTCACCTCTGCCAGAAGTGGGATCCATGACCCCCAGTCCGAGATTGTCTTTCCAGTGGCTGGCTTGATAGCCATCGCTAGTATTGGCACCGTTCGAGAAAAGTGCAATTGCGGTCGTGCCCCCATCCAGGGAAAAGTATTTATCCCGATTATCGGCGGTAAAGTCATTCGCACCTGAACTAGTACTCTCAGTAGAATAACGAAATAAATCTAGCGTGGTGTGTCTTAATGCGTCTCCTGAGTAGCCCCCACGATTATAGTCGAGCGTATCGACACCACTCACAAATCCCATCGCATGGCCGATTTCGTGAGCGGCGATCCCCACGAAGTCAAATGAGGTAGTGTCGATCCCGTTGCTACCGTCGAAATCCCATAGATATTGGGTGTTAAAAGAAATATTAGCATCAGTGCCCCCATTACCAATTAGCCCTAAAGCTTTGGCATTGGCTGTGTTAACGCGAACATTTGAGTTGTTGGCACTACTATCGGCATCTAAATAAGCAACCGCACTACCCGATCCATTTGGGTTGTCAGTAGTGTAATTAGTGAGCATCTTGAATGCGCCATTACTAGACAGGCTATAAACTGCGGCATTATCAGCCGCCGATGTCCGATCGCTATTGAGCGCATTGTAAACCTGAGTATATGAAAAGTCTTGAGAATATGAGCCAGCTTGCGCGAGCGTATTCCCTCCTAGTGCGGCAAAATCAATGTTGATATTGACAGTGATATTATCGTTAAAGATTGCCGACCACCGATCTCCGGCTGCTTTGAATCCGTCGATCGCTTGTTGGGATGTGCCTGCTGCTGGGGTGAAATTAAATGTCAAGGCATTTGCAGGTGTCATAACACCACTGCCAATACCCGTTAAGCCCATGCCTGTTACGATCGCTAAGTGCTTAATTTTCACCATCTGAGTCTTCATCGATCGTGTTTTTTTGTAAATGTCCTCATCTATTGTTGTCGTATAAATAAAAACATGCCACAGTAGAAGTACGGTAGCGAAAGCACTTAGAGATCGCTCGAAATTGATAATTTTACAGGGCTAATTACGATCTTCGATCGAGCTTAACTCAAGTATTGATTTAGACAATCAAAATCTCATTAAGTGGGAATTTGTATGTATATTTACTTAGGTGCGATCGAGTCACAACTTACCAGCAAAATTAGCCGCACAAAAATCGCGGTAGCCGATCGGCTGCCGCGAGGAAAAAAGATAAGAAAAATTAGATTGAGACGAGAATCTGAAAATGAAGAGTTACAGATTGGTGATGAAACCGACGATCCCGTGTCCGGTCAAAACTTCTTGAAGCAACAGTGCAACAAAGCCAATCATTGCCATGCGACCGTTGAGTGTCTCGGCATACTTCGTCCAGCCCGCTTGAGGGCCGTCAGTGACGTACATTTTTGGCTCGATCGCGAAGTTATTTTCTTTGCCGTCGTTGTCAATGAAGATTTTAGTTTGCATAATGGCTTTGGGGTGGCTGCGTTATAAATATTTAGTTATGTAAACTAATATAACAATAACTTTACAATAAAGCAAGCATTTTTGCCGAATTGCCGAAAATACTTGCGATCGCCGCTCGTACATCTATCAGGAGTGACTACTCTCATGACCGCACCAGCCCAAGAAATTACCATCGCGATCCAACTATTTTCAGTCTATCAAGAAGCCTTTGGCACGTCCGAAATTTCGTATCGGTTCCCACCCAATACGCCCGTTAATGCCGTGCTAGAGCGCGCGATCGCCGATCGACCCCAATTAGCACAATGGCGGTCTGTCACGCGTTTTGGCATCAATCTCGAATTTGTCGATCCCGAGACGATCGTGCGCGATGGCGATGAGGTCGTATTGATTCCCCCTGTCAGCGGCGGCTAATTTAATCCCGCACGATGCCCGATGGATCGATGCTCACGTATCGATCGAGTGCTTGCCAGTGATAAAGTCCCAAGGGTCGAAGTTTGGTAGTAAACTGCTTAATGGGAAATCCGCCTGCGCACGAGTGTTGAGCGAGATGCTCCAAAAACATCCGCCGAAAAGTATACTCAACGATCGCATCCCCTTCGAGCAAAATGACTTCCGTAAAGGCGGCGAGTCGATCGATCTGCGCATCGATGCCAGTGGCGATCGTTTCGATCGCAAACTCTGCAAATTCAGTAATATCTAAAGCGATCGGTCTTTGGATCTGAGTTGGCCACGACTCCAGATGCACTGCCCATCGAGCCGCAAAATCTGGAAAATCAGCGAGAATAATCTCCATACAATTGGTACGATCGATCTGACAATACTCCATACGCTGCTAGTTCTGATGACGAATCACTTAGATCGGGCAATCTCGCTGCTCCAATCGGCTACCCAGAGTTTAACAGAATTATCGCCGATCGCTGCCGGTAGAGACACCGCAGATCCACAAGAGCGACCGTCGCTGCGAGAGACAGTAAATAATAGTACCGAGCAGATTCGGCGCGCTCTCGCCGAATTGGCAGCGGCACTCGATCCCCCCTCCCTAGAAAAAATTCCGCCAGCAGTATTGGCCAAAGCTCAGAGATTGGGGATTCCCCTCGATGATGTGGAGGTGCGCGTGGCGATTACGACGCATCATTTGAGTCAATTCGTAGGGATACTCAATGAGATCGAGCAGCGATTTGCCGAAATCCGCCGCGTGCGCGAATATTTGCTAGTAAGATTGCCAGACCAGCCGATCGAACAACTCGGCTCTAGACTGCCAGTTTACACGGCAGCAGACTTTGAATGGACGGAGCCTCGACTCTCACCCGCAGAACTCGCAGCCATGCGATCGAAATATCAGATCGATCGATTGTTAACTCAACCGCCCCGCCACTCTGCGGATCTTTTCCAACAGATCGCTCAAGCCGATCGCGCCTGGGAGCAAGCTCAAATCGATCGTCAATCTAACGCCACCGATCCCCAAGATCTCCCCTTCTAAAATTTTTCTCATCCAATTCCCTGTTTCAGGGTAGTTTCGTACAAGATTGGAAAAATGCACAAATCCTAGTGCCCAGTCCTCACCCGCCCTCAAATGAATTTGGGGCTAATAGCGAAAGTTCACTGAAGTGAACTAAGAGATTTTTCTTCTTGTGTATGAAACCACCCTAGCTCCCCGCTCACCACTCCCCAACACCTCAACACATCTCTAAATAATGACTCGATTCATCGGTTTTATTCCTAGCGCGCGAACACTATGGCTGCTGGCTGGTGGCGGCTTGGCAATAACAATTATCGCGATCTTCTTGCCCGCGCCATTAGGAGTCACTCTCGCCACAGTGCTGACCTGCGCTTGGTATCTGTTAATTTTGGGGCTAGCTGGCATTGATGCTTGGCGCAGTAAAACCGATCGCATCCAAGTGCAGCGGGAGCAGTTGGGTAAACTATCGATCGGACGGGATAATCTCGTGACGCTGACGGTGCAGTCGATCGCCAGTAGTGCCACATCGCGCCAGTTCAGCTACCAAATTCGCGATGGGGTACCAGCAGACTTAGCGGTAAATAACGAGCCGATCTCTGGCAAGTTAGCAGGGGGCGATCCTCAAACCATCACTTATCCCGTCCATCCTTACCGTCGGGGTGAATATCAATGGCAGGGGATTGCGGTCAGACAATTGGGGGCGTGGGGACTGGCTTGGCAGCAATGGCGGGTAGACTCGGCTCAGACGGCGGTGGTCTATCCCGATTTGGTCGGCCTCAAAGCCCTCTCGATTCGCCTGACTCTGCAATCGACTGGCTCGCTGCGTCAAGCCAGAAAGCGCGGCATGGGCACGGAATTTAGCGAACTGCGCGACTATAACAGTGGCGACGATCCCAGAGCGATCGATTGGAAAGCTACCGCACGGCGCAATCGACCGCTGATCCGCGTCTTGGAACCGGAACAGGAACAGACGGTGATTATCTTGCTCGATCGCGGACGACTGATGACGGCCAATATTCAGGGCTATCAGCGGTTCGATCTGGGCTTGAATGCCACTCTGTCCCTAGCACTGACAGCAATCCAACGTGGCGATCGGGTCGGTGTGGGCGTATTCGATCGCTATCTGACGACCTGGATTCCGCCCCAGCAGGGTCAAAATCACTTCTCGCGCATCCTCGATCGCGTCAGCCGGATCGAACCCGAACTCCTCGAACCAGACTATCTCGGTGCCGTTACCACGATTCTCAAGCAACAGAGTCGGCGCGCCCTAGTAGTAGTAATTACAGATATCATTGACGAGATCGCTTCTGCCGAATTGCTCACCGCTCTCGGTCGGCTCACGCCCCGCTATCTACCCTTTTGTGTCACCTTGCGCGATCCACAAGTCGATATCCGCGCCCACGAATTAGCCGCCGATATTCCAGGGGCATTTACTCAAGCCGTTGCCCTCGATCTCCTCCACCAACGCGAACTCGCTTTTGCCAATCTCAAACGCAAAGGTGTATTAGTTTTAGATGCACCCGCCACCCAAATTAGCGATCGATTAGTCGATCGTTACATCCAAATCAAATCTCGCAACCAGTTATAGAAACCATTTGGGATCTTTAGGGAGCGGATCACCCCAAGAACAATCGCGGGAAATATCGTTCTAGTAAAGTAGAGGGAAAACCTACCCTCACTGCACCTTTAGGCGTATCAGAAATCAACAAGCCAGCCGCTAATAACCGTTGCAATACCTTGCGCCCTTGCCGCTCCTGGTAGCCACTGGCAGCAGCCGCCTCACCTCGATCTAACTCTCCCGATCGAAACACTGCTGCAACTACCCGCTCTGAGCCAGGAAGCAAGCGTTTAGCGACAACTTCTTCCCCCAGATACACCTCAATTCTGGCAAGTAACTGCTGTGGATCGAGGCACGATCGCATGAATTGTACTTGATCGATACAAGTATGCAAAAAGAACTCACAAAATGCTTGTAAACCTTTAGCGGTCAGATTGCCCCTGCCGTCGAGATCGTTCCATCTGGGTAAATCGGCATTAGCCAAGACAGCGCGATATTGGTCTCTAGATCGGGCTAATCCCCGTGAAATCGACCATAAACTCGTGCCGATGCCGATTTCCCGAAACATTGCATGAGAAAATAATCGCGCCACCCGTCCATTCCCGTCATGGAAGGGATGAATCCATACCAATCGATGATGCGCCGCAGCAACGGCAATTACTCGATTACCTCCGGTAGGCTACGCCAACGATCTGCGACAATCGTTCCAGTCGATAACCGGTTGCAAAGCGGGTAATAAAACTATCGATAGCTGGTGCGGAAATGGGAATGTGTCGCCCGACAATGACATCACCAGTGCGCCACTCACCAGGTACGATCTGAATTTGTCTGCTACCTTCAGCATTACCTAGCACTAACATCTCAGGGGGCAATCGCGTGCAGAATTCGCGGTGAATCCATTTCAGGTACTCCCCGCTCACAACTGAGCCTAGAGCATTACCCCGATCGATCTCTTGTTGTACCTCAATATGTGCCTTTGCTTCTAACTGTAGTTCTCGTTGCTGAGGATCGATGGAAAAATCCTGTGCTAGAGCGCGTTCGATATCGATCGGGTGGGTGCGATGTCCTTCAATCAGGTTGCTGTAGTAACAATTCATTGTGCGGACTAAATCGCCAATACCTAGAATCGTCGCCACCTGTAGGTTGCTATTGAGGGCACTACTCTCTGCCCACAGTTGCGTAGCCAGATCGGTCAATACTCGATGGCTCGACCCAGGGCGCAATGGTTCGATGAGGGCAAGAGATTCCATAATAATGCCGATCTTTTGGCAGTCTAAAGTCGTTGGTATACAACAATTATAGCCTTCTCGATCGTCAATTAATGCCGATCTTCGTGCCGATCTTGGAATTAATGGCAATTTAGAATCATCCTACGATTCTAATTCCGTTTAGAGGATAAAATCCCCTCCTTGGAGCTACCGTGTACACACAAGTCGGATAGACTTCGTTTCTAGATCTGAATCCCCCAAACCCCCT
>NZ_JANPGM010000026.1:0-4552 GCF_031423935.1 Chamaesiphon sp. VAR_69_metabat_338 | reverse complement strand
CTTTTTCAAACTTACCCGTACAGACGCGAATAAACGCCACGCGATCGCGATGTTTGGGGTCCATATTGGCTTGGAGTTTGAAGACAAAACCAGAGAATTCGGGATAACTCGGATCGATCGATCCGACGTTAGAATTGCGATTGCCTGGTTTGAGGGCGTATTCTAAGAAATAGTGTAAAAATAACTCGACCCCGAAATTGGTCATCGCGCTGCCGAAGAAGACGGGGGTCATATAACCGGCATGAATCGCTTCGAGATCTAATTCTGAAGCCACCCCATCGAGGAGTTCCAAATCGCTGTGGAGTTGGTCGAACAATTCTTTGTCTAAGATTTCTTTCAGGCGCGGATCGTGCAGATCCATCACCGTATCGGTAGCCTCGCGGCTGCCATGCGCTGTCCGCTCGAACAAATGGACTTTCTGCTGGTAGCGATCGAACACGCCTTTAAAGCGGTCTCCGGTACCGATCGGCCAATTGACTGCGTAGGTTTGTAAGCCTAATTCTTGCTCGATCTCATCTAGCAATTCTAATGGCTCGCGGCCAGGTCGATCGAGTTTATTCACAAATGTGAAAATCGGCAGCTCGCGCAGCTTACAGACTTCAAATAACTTGCGTGTCTGCGGCTCCAACCCCTTGGCAGCATCGATCAGCATCACCGCATTATCAGCCGCAGCCAGTGTCCGATAGGTATCCTCACTAAAGTCTTGGTGTCCGGGTGTATCCAGCAGATTTACCTGAAATCCTTGATAGCCAAATTGCAACACCGTCGAGGTAATTGAAATCCCCCGCTGTTTCTCCATTTCCATCCAGTCCGATGTCGCCTTGCGCTGATCGCGTCTGGCTTTGACGGCACCCGCTTCATGAATTGCCCCCCCGTACAGTAGGAGTTTCTCTGTCAGGGTGGTTTTCCCTGCGTCGGGGTGCGAAATAATCGCAAAATTGCGCCGATGTTCGACGGCAGTTTCGAGTTCGGTTTGAAGCTGGGTTTGGAGTTCGGTGGACATGGCGCGAGATTACCTTTGCTGGCTCAGTAATTGATTATATCTGGTTTTCATGCTGGACTGACTCGATGACCTATAGCGAGCGCGGCTACGCCCACGATCGCGCTGCACTTCCCGATCCAGATTTGGGCAACAGGACAAAACGCGCTAGAGCGTCAACCTCAGCAGATCTTAGGCACAGTCAAGCGGCTTAATCGATGGGAATTACTGATTTAGCCACTTATTCTCACTGTTTCTGCTAGAGTGAGATCTGAGAAATTCAAGTACTGTAAACCTAGCATGGCAGAAACTCTATTTTTTAATGCCCTTCGTGCCGCGATCGACGAGGAAATGGCGCGAGATTCAGCAGTAATGGTGATGGGTGAAGATGTCGGACATTACGGCGGTTCGTATAAAGTCACCAAAGATCTCTACAAAAAATATGGAGACTTGCGGATACTCGACACTCCGATCGCCGAAAATAGTTTTACTGGGATGGCGGTAGGGGCTGCCATGACTGGTTTGCGCCCAATTATTGAAGGGATGAATATGGGGTTTCTGCTCCTAGCCTTCAACCAGATTTCCAATAATGCGGGGATGTTGCGCTATACCTCTGGGGGGAATTTCACGATTCCGCTGGTGATTCGCGGCCCTGGTGGGGTGGGCAGACAGTTAGGTGCGGAACACTCCCAACGGTTGGAAGCTTATTTCCAAGCCGTACCTGGGTTGAAAATCGTCGCTTGTTCGACGCCGCGAAATGCCAAAGGATTGCTCAAATCGGCAATCAGAGACGAAAATCCGGTCTTATTCTTCGAGCATGTTTTACTCTATAACCTCAAAGAAGATTTACCCGACGAAGAGTATTTACAGCCCCTAAACAAAGCCGAAATCGTTCGTCCGGGGAAAGATGTCACCGTGCTGACATACTCGCGGATGCGCCACCACTGCACCCAAGCGATGAAATCCATCGAAGGCAAAGGTTACGACCCCGAAATTATCGACTTAATTTCGCTTAAGCCGTTAGATCTGGAGACAATTGGGGCATCAATTAAGAAGACACACAAAGTCATCATCGTTGAAGAGTGTATGCGGACTGGCGGTATCGGTGCCGAACTCGTCGCCTCGATCAACGACAACTTCTTTGACGAGCTAGACGCGCCTGTCTTGCGGATGTCGTCACAGGATATTCCGACTCCTTATAATGGAAAGTTAGAATACCTGACGATCATTCAGCCACCGCAGATTGCTGAAGCGATCGAAAAAATGGTCGATGGCAAATTGTAAGAGAGTTGGGAGTGCGGAGTTGGGAGTGCGCAGATAATATGACTAGCTAACGATCGGAATTCGGCTATGAAGCTTCCAACTCTCCGAACTCTGTTGAAAAGTGCTCTACTTGTTGCAATTTAACTCCCAACTCCCTGTCTTGACTGAAACACATGCGGAGGAAACCTCCGCGTGATTTCAGCCGCAACTCCCAGCTCCCAACTAAATAAACTTTTATATTTATCATGCAAAAACAGCGAGTTATTTTAGGCTTAATCTTAGTCTTGCTGATCGCTGCGATTACCTTGTTAGTCAATAAGCCAATGCGCTTGGGACTGGATTTACAGGGCGGTTCGCAACTTACCATTCAGGTCAAACCGACCGCCGAGCACCCAGTCATTACCCAAACCGATCTCGAAGCGGTGCAAAAGGTGATTGAAAATCGGATTAATGGTTTGGGTGTATCGGAAGCTCTGATTCAATCGACTGGAAATAATCAGGTTTTGGTTCAATTACCTGGAGTCAACGATCCGCAGCAAGCAGAGCGAGTCCTCGGCGGTACGGCTCAACTGGAATTTCGCGAGCAAAAAGCCGGCTCGGAGGGAGAACTAGGAATAAGATTGACTGAATTAAAAGAAGCTAAAGACAAGCAAGCAACCTTCAAAAAATCTAAATCCACAGATAAGGCCGCAGTCGCCGCAAATCAAGCCGCGATCGATAAATCTTACGTTGAAATTAGCAAATTATTCGCTCCCGCCGCAATTACAGGTAAGCAACTCAGACGCGCTAACCCAGAACCAGTCAGTGCTGGCGCTTGGGAAGTCTCGATCGAATTTGACGGCCCCGGTGGCGATGCTTTTGCCAAACTAACCAAAAATTTAGCAGGGACAGGTCGCTCGATCGGTGTTTTCCTCGATAATGACCCAATTAGTACCCCATCTGTCGGCGCGCAATTTGCCGCCACTGGGATTACTGGTGGTAAAGCCGTGATTACAGGCAACTTTACTACCGAAGCAGCCAACGACTTAGCCGTACAACTCAGAGGTGGTTCGCTCCCTGTCCCCGTCGAAATTGTCGAAAACCGCACGGTTGGCGCGACATTGGGACGAGACAGCATCTTAAGTAGTGTTTATGCAGGTATCGGTGGTTTGATATTAGTCGCTATCTTTATGGGCGTATATTATCGCTTGCCAGGAGTAGTGGCGGACTTTGCGCTGATAATTTACTCGCTCCTCTCCTTAGCCGCTTTTAACATTTTAGATGTTACCTTGACGCTTCCAGGTATCGCTGGATTTATTCTCAGTATCGGGATGGCTGTCGATGCCAACGTACTGATTTTCGAGCGTACCCGCGAAGAACTCCAGACAGGTAAAACTTTGTACAAGTCGGTAGAGGCAGGTTTTCACCGCGCATTCGATAGTATCTTGGATAGCCATGTCACGACGTTGATTTCCTGCGGTGCTCTGTTCTTCTTCGGTTCGGGATTGGTTAAAGGATATGCCGTCACTTTAGCAGTTGGGGTCGCGATCAGTCTATTTACATCGCTGACTTGTACTCGGACATTTTTGCTATTACTAGTGTTAGGTTTTCCCGCTCTTCGTCAAAAAACTCAGCTGTTTGCCCCCAATGTTCCGAGCTTAGTAACTAAGTAAATAAGCTATCCCCTATCCCCTATATTCTATGAAGAAATTCAGTGTTACTAAACAACGTAAATGGTGGTGGCTGCTATCTAGTGCGGTAATTTTGTCGGGCATCGTTTCAATGATTTTATCGTGGACGAATCCAGAAATCGGATCGCCGTTGCGGAGAGGATTAGATTTTACAGGTGGCTCGAAATTACAGTACGAACTCGACTGTACGATTGCCGATAATTGTAAACCGATCGATATTGCAACCGTGCGCGAGATTGTCAAAAATCAGGGGATTGTCGATCCGATCATTCAAGTAGTAGGTAAAGATTCGACAGGTTTATCGATTAGAACTAAAGATCTCAAAGTTGACGCTCGGACTAAGCTAGAGAGCGCGCTGAGTGAGAAAATTGGTAAATTCGATCCTAAGAAAACGCAAAATGATACTGTTGGGCCGACCCTCGGCGAGGAACTATTTAAAAATGGCTTGATTGCGATCGGCTTATCATTTGGATTGATTCTGTTATATCTCACCTTCCGGTTCAAATTTGACTATGCTTTCTTTGCCTTTGTGGCTCTGTTCCATGATGTCTTTATTACAACTGGGATTTTTTCGATTTTAGGTCTAGTCGGTGGCGTGGAAATAGACAGCTTATTTGTCGTGGCAATCTTGACAATTATT
>NZ_JANPGM010000025.1:0-5130 GCF_031423935.1 Chamaesiphon sp. VAR_69_metabat_338 | reverse complement strand
GGGCGGAAGAACATGGTCAGCGCAGTGATGATCAACATGCTGCCCATAAACGGTTCGATCGCTAACAGCGATACTCGAAATCCTCATCTCAAACTGTGAGAATCCCCATTCCTCAGTTAATATATAAATGTAAAGTTATATCACTTTAGGTATCGATGGAATTCCTATCACTAGAGACGATCCAGGCACTGGCAAGTCAATACGGATATCTCGCGGTCTTTGTAGGCATTCTGTTAGAAAATTTGGGGATTCCATTACCTGGTGAAACCATCACGATCGTGGGTGGCTTTTTGGCTGGGAGCGGCGAACTAAATTATTGGATCGTGCTGGGAACTGCCGCAATGGGCGCGTTTATCGGCGGGATCGGTGGCTACTCACTGGGCAAATATGGCGGTTGGCAGCTCATTCTCGCTGGAGCCAAACTCTTGCGTATTCAAGAAGTTCAGTTGGAAGAGGTCAAGACTAAATTTAGTGAAAATGCGGTTAAAGCAGTCTTCTTCGGTCGATTCATTCCCCTGGTTCGGATCGTCTCTAGTCCGATGGCAGGTGTTGTAGAAATGCCAATTGGTAAATTCCTGGCTGTTAATTTAGTTGGTGCCGTGACTTGGGCGGCGGTGATGACGACGCTGGCCTTTTTTGTCGGTCGCGTCGTCTCTCTCGAACAGTTACTGGAGTGGGTGAGTAAGTTTGCCATCTTAGCTCTATTCGTCGCGATCGGCTTTATTACCGTGCCCATCTGGTTGGAATCGCGCGCGCTCAAGTCAGGTGAAGGGGAATAGGGAGTTGGGCGTTGGGCGTTGGGAGTAATTTGATTCCAACTACTAGTTTTAAATTCCAATCTTCTAATTCCGCCCTATACCTGTAAAATTGACGGGAAGATCGTAACTTAAATGCCTATGAACTGTCATCAATGCGGGGGAACGATCGCCATAGCCGATCGCTTTTGTGAAGAATGCGGGGTCGATCTAATGAAGAAACCGCATTCCCCATCGAGTGACAACGGGTGCCCAAAGTGCGGTGCGCCAGCGAGTAAAATTGATGCCGATCGATATTGCGTCGAATGTGGCTTTCGGCAAGCAATCCTCTCAAATGACACTCTCGAATTGCAACCCGCACCCAATTTCGCTGGCGGGAGCGATCGCGGACGCAGCCACCCGCAAAATGAAGATGCGATCGCCATCGAGATCGTCGATCCGGATACATATATCATTGTCGTTTGTGATGGGGTTTCTAGCTCCCAACACCCCGAACTTGCCTCCCAAGCAGCCGTCGCTGCTGGTCTGAACGGCATCAAATTAGCTCTAGATCGGGGGACAGAGCCAGCTAGCGCGATCGAGCTGGGCGTCGCCGCCGCACTTGCCGCTGTGAGCAAAATCCCGATCGATCCGAAATCCTCGATCGATCCCTCCTCGACGACAATCGTCACGGCGATCGTCCGCAACAAGATCGCGACTATCGGTTGGCTGGGTGACAGTCGCGCCTACTGGCTCGCCCCCACAAAATCGCTCCAGCTCACTCAAGACGACTCCTGGATGCGCGATGCGATCGAATCGGGCATGTATACTCCCGCTGAAGCCGAAGCTTCCCCCTACGCCCATGCGATCGTGCGGTGGCTCGGTGCCGATACCGACGATGGTCAACCCAATCTCACGACTTTCGCCATCCCCAGCAGCGGTTACTTGCTCCTGTGTACCGATGGCTTATGGAACTACGCCCCAGATCCGGCTTACCTCCACCATTTAATTCAACAATCACCCGCTCCTGAGAGCCAAGCCCTAGTCCGCCACCTCATCGGCTATGCAAATCAACAAGGCGGACAGGATAATATTACAGTAGCAATTCTAGTAACCAGCGATTAGCAACTTGCGACCCGCTCGTTGGCGTTCGCGAAGCGTCTCGAAGAGAAGCCTACCGTAAGGTAATCAGCTTTTATACCCAATTTTTCAGTAATCACCAAAAAATAGCGGGTAGATGTTAAAGGGTAGGCTTTAGGCTTTAGGTTTTGAGGATAGATATTAACAGAGCTACGATCGACCTCCTCTGCCCCCTATTCCCTATTCGCGCCCCCCGTTCCCCGCTCCTAACTCTCCTAAAGCCTAATACCTAATACCTAACCCCTAAATCATGTTCACCGCCGAAGTCTTTCAAAATCCCTACCTATCTCAAGGGGCAACACAAGTAAACGCCATCATGACGATTACTACCAGTAGCGATGGGGCAACATTTACCGCACCTACGGGGCAACGCCTGTTCGGAATTATTTGCGATACCTCTGGCTCGATGAGTGGCTCTAAGATGGTTGCCGCCAAAGAGGCGATCGTCAAAATCATCAATCTGCTCCCTACCGATGCGGCATTCTTTGTCGTCACCGGATCGAGTCGCGCCAAATTACTGGTACCGCTAGTTAATGCCGTACCGGAAAATAAACAGCGCGCCATTACCCAGGTTAAGGAAATGGCAGCGGGTGGCGGGACATTGATGTCTACTTGGTTGCATACCGCGTTGGGCGAATTTACCAAAATGCCCCAAGCGATTTGCCAAGCCTTATTACTAACCGACGGTCAAAACGATCCCAATGACGAGCCAGATTTGGTCAGAGTCTTGGATGCATCCGAAGGCAAATTTCAGTGTGAGTGTCGCGGAGTGGGTACGGATTGGCGCGTCGCCGAATTGCAAAAAATTGCCGCCAGGTTATTAGGTACGACCGATATTATCTCCTCACCCGAGCGAATTGCTGATGATTTTCAAGCAATTCTTACCAAAGCCATGGGCAAAACAGTCAGCGATGTCAGTCTCAGATTGTGGACTCCCATCGGCGCGAAGGTATTATTTTGCAAGCAAGTCAGTCCCGAAATCGTCGATGTCACCAGTCGCGCGAAAGTAGTCAGCGATCGGATTATAGAATATCCGACAGGTGCCTGGGGGAATAACGAATCCCGCGATTATCATTTCTGTATCCAAATTAATGCGGGGAATGTCGGCGATGAAATGTTAGCTGGGAGAGCGAGCTTGATAACGCAAGCTAACGGCCAAGAAACCAAAATCACCGAAGCCAAAATCCTCGCCACCTGGACGGAAGATGAATCCAAAACCGCTAAGATCGATCGACGCGTCGCCCACTATACCGGACAAGCCGAACTCGCCCAATCGATCCAAGAAGGCTTAGAAGCCAGAGCGCAAGGTAATATCGAAGTAGCCACCGTCAAACTCGGTAAAGCCGTCCAACTCGCCCACGATTCCGGCAACGAAGCCACCGCCAAACTGCTCCGCTCCGTCGTCGATGTCGAAGACGCCGCCGCTGGCACCGTCCGCATCAAACGCACCGTCGCTAAAGAAGACGAAATGATGCTAGAGACTCGATCGACCAAAACGGCTAGAATTCAGAAGTAGTTGGGAGTTGGGAGTTGGGAGTTAAGAAAGCAAGCGTTCTTAATTATTTCTTTCACATCCCAACTCCCCGCTCCCCGCTGTCTTGAAAAGGTGCTCCACTTGGGCAAAGCCCAACTCCCAACTCCCAACTCCCATACGGTGGTACAGCAACTCCCATACGGTGGTACAGCAACTCCCAACTCCCCGCCCCCAACTCCCAACTCCCAACTCCCAACTCCCAACTCCACTCATGTACACTTGTCCCAAAGGCCACAACTCAACCGAATCAGATTTTTGCTCGGAATGTGGGGCAAAGATTCTGGGATTGGGCATTGCCGAAGTCGTCTCAAATCCTACTAGTAAAACCACACCCACATCGCCGCAATCTTTTACCACTCAACCTTGCCCCGACTGTAGTACGCCACACGAGGCGGAGAGTGGTAATTTTTGTGAGATTTGTGGTTATAACTTCCTGACTGGTGCCAAAGGTGGCGATCCTTTATCTAATTTTCCACCACCGATTCGATCTGCGGTTAATAATCCCACTACCGCACCAACTCAGCCACCGACAAATCATCCCGACCGGCCCGCAAATCCCGCTCCTCGCGCCGACAGTCAATGGCAGGCTACAATCTCGATCGATCCGAGTTTGGCCACTCCCAGTAGCCCTATAGCCCCCACTCAAGCCCCAATTACCATTCCCCTCACCCATTCAACCAATCTGATCGGACGCACCAGTGTCGCGCGTGCCATCCATCCCGAGATTCCGTTGGATTTGGATGATGCCGTCTCGTCGCGTCACGCGATTCTGACTCTCCATCCCGATGGCTCGCTGATTCTTAGAGATATCGGCTCGTCGAATGGCACGATGGTAAATGGCAAGGAAATCGCGATTATGGCAGATATCGCGATCGCTTCTGGAGATGAGATTACGCTAGGACATTGGACGAGAATTCAGATTATGAATGTGGCTTGAGTTAATCTTTTGCTGCGGGCGGGGCATGTATTTAACACTGAGGGACACAGGAGACACACAGAGGCTCACTGAGGTAATTCTATAGTGTTTTGCAGTGGATGAATATTTTCGGAAGTTGTCTGTATTTACTCGATCGAGATGTGTAGGATAGGTAGATAGTTCTGACCAAAGCTACTTCTGGTGAATATTATGAATCCAATTATCAGACAGGGCGACGTCCTCATCATTCCTAGCACCACATCCGCCACAGGTACCAAACTTCCCCACCTCACTCTCGCTGAAGGCGAAGTCACCGGACACCGCCACCGCATTAGCAATGGCGAAGCCGAATTATTCGAGCGAGATGGTGTATTGTATCTCAAAGTTTTATCGCCGACTGCAATCCTCACCCACGAGGAACACGCACAGGTAACTATTCCCCAAGGCGATTGGGAAATCCGCATTCAACGCGAATATGCTCCTGAAGGTTGGCGATATGTAGCTGATTAGAACATCAATTCACAACAGTGCTTTCTACCAATGAAGCAAGCAGAATTAGAACAAATAATCGAACAAGCTAGACTCGATCGACGGACATCATTAAATTTACGAAATCTTCTAGTAACGCCTCTGCCAGAAAGTATTGGGAATCTAGTTAATTTAACCTACCTAGATCTGGGAGAAAATCTGCTAACTAGTTTGCCAGAAAGCATTGGAAATCTCATTAATTTAACCCACCTAGATCTAGGATGCGATCCGAATGCTAATGCTCCTTTAACCAATACTGACATGCAAACAAACGATCT
>NZ_JANPGM010000024.1:0-2278 GCF_031423935.1 Chamaesiphon sp. VAR_69_metabat_338 | reverse complement strand
TAAATCCTCATAACGGTCAATTTTTCATCGATATCGAGCGGACGATTAATGCTGGAAATTTACCCTTACCCTATCTCTCGCCAGAAGTGAAAGCCGGATTTCAAGCGATGAGCAGCTTGGGGGTAACGAGTGCGATCCTCGATGATTCTAGCAATCGGTTCGATCTGTTCGTCGCTCTCAAAAAAGTGCCAGGGATTGCCAAAATACCTGCTGCACCCAAAGCGATTAAATCTGCTCCCAAATCAGCACCCAAGCCAACTAAATCCTCCAGCCCAACACCAAAACCTGCGCCTTAGTCGCGATCGTATCTGAGTTAGAAATACCACCCCTTCAAGAGGATGTCTGAAAACTCAATTTTGTTAAGCTCAAACCCTAGATAATCCCCCCTAGCCCCCCTTAAAAAGCGGATGCGCTCCGCGCGGGTTCCCCGCGCAAGGAAGCGCACCAAGCAGGGGGGAACCGGATTCTTAGTCCCCCTTAAAAAGGGGGATTTAGGGGGATTCTCACCAACGTCGCCTATTTCTAGAGATGTATACACACGGTAGAGCTTGAGGGAGAAGGCCACATTAGATTGAGGATGTAATTCAACTCACGTGCGTCTGTTGTGGGTGAAATACAATCCCTTAGCGCGATGCGCTCCCAGCCAGTGGTACCCAAAACTACCTGCTAAATCAAAGACATCTCACAGAGTGTCCAATACCGATCGAGCGTAATCATCAATTCTACAAACACGCTAAAGGTGACTGGCTTGAGGATGTAGCCAGCGACATTGAAATTATAGGCATCGACCCGATCGCGTTCTTCGTTTGACGTGGTTAGGACTACGACAGGAATATGGCGGATCGCTGGGTCGGCGCGCAACTCACGGAGGAATTCTAAGCCGTTCATTTTGGGCATGTTGAGATCTAATAAAATCAACCGCCGTTCTGGGGGAATGAGGGAAGGTTGTCCGGGTGTGTCTCGCAGTAGCGAGAGAGCTTCGAGACCGTTATTAGCTAGATACAAAGGGTTAGCAATATTACCTTTTTTAAAGGCACGTTGAACGGTCATTATATCTACTTCGTCGTCTTCGACTAGTAAAATGTTTAGCATTAAATTGTTAATCATTGAATTTCCGATCGTGGTGCTTGACTAGAAGTAAGCACGGAGTTGTCTTTGGGTTGTTTGGGCCAGGTAAACCTAAAGATCGCACCACTACCAGATGTAGATTCTAACTCAATCGTGCCCCCTTCAGCCGCAACAATTTTACGGACAATTGCCAATCCTGCCCCCACATTTTCTTGGAGATCGCGAGCTTTGAGGGTTTGAAAAATAGTATAAATTCTTTTTTGGTATTGAGGCTCGATCCCGTCCCCATTATCGGCGATCGCAAACTCATAATAGTTGCCGAGGTCGATCGCTGATACCTCCACTATACCCATTTTCGTGGGGTGATGGCGAATGGCATTGTCGATCAAGTGACTCAATACCTGTTCGAGGGGTTGCCAGCGAGCGGTAAATACTGGCATGGGAGTGGCGATATCGATCGTAAATGTCGGCGGCGGATCGAGCACTTTGACGATTTTTACCAGCAGGCGACCGACATCGATCGTCGCAACTGGAGCTTGGGTGCGGCCAGCGCGGGAGTATTCGAGCAGACTATTGAGGAGTGACTGCATCCGATAGACGCGACGGCGGAGCAGTTGCATTTGACTGCGCGTTTCGGGCGAGAGTGCGTCTTCGAGGTCTTCTTCGACCCATTCGGAGAGGCTGGCGATCGCTCGCAATGGTGCCTTGAGATCGTGCGCGGTAATATAAGCAAACCGATCGAGTTCGCGGTTGCTCTCTACCAACGAGCGATTGGTGAGATTGAGGGAATTATTGAGGGTAGAGAGTTCGGCGGCTTTGGCTTGGAGTCTGGCAGCGGCTTGCTGGCGTTCGGTAATATCGCGGACGATCGCGATCCGATCGTCATCCAAGGCGATATTATTCATCGAGATTTCGATCGGAAATAATTCGCCATTTTTGCGTTGTCCCATTGCCTGCCAGATTTGCCCGCTGGTGGATTTAGCACCGAGTGCAAACGGCGGAGCTGAGACTGATAAATCAGATTCATAAAACACGAATTTTTGGGTATCTTCAGCTTCGGCGTTGAGGAGCTTTTGCCACTGCCAGCCGATGACTTCGCTAGCAGTATAGCCAAACATATTCACAGCTGCATGATTGAACGTCTCGATCCGACCCTTATTATCGATCGTCATCACGCCATCGACGACATTGGCAACGATCGCTTCGATCA
>NZ_JANPGM010000023.1:0-6345 GCF_031423935.1 Chamaesiphon sp. VAR_69_metabat_338 | reverse complement strand
CGGCAACCGATAAACCTGCGGATCTAACTCTAGCTGAGATTTCTGTCGCTGAACTCAATCGGTCTGACTTTAGCTGGCAAGGCAAAGACTGGCAAGTAGTGCTGGAAAAATTGCAGGCGAATAATCCTAACTTGGTGCAGTTGACCGATCGCCAAAATGCTGAAGAAGTACGTGACAATATTGGAGCTGGTAATGTCCTTAATCTACTCAGTGAAGCACTTGCCGATGTAAATCCAGTTCCGCCCGATAAAGTCAATCGACCTACCGCTGGAGATGATATCTTATTTGGTACCGATCGGAATGACAAGATTAAGGGTGGTGCTGGTGATGACTACATTCGCGGTGGGGCTGGTAACGACCGACTCTTTGGTAATGAAGGTAAAGATGCCCTCATCGGTGGTACTGGCAACGATGTTCTTTATGGCGGCGCAGGTGATGATATTCTCACTGGGGGCATGGGAAAAGATCGATTTATCTTTGGCGATGGGACACCTTTCAGTGCCGCATCTTTGGGGATAGACAGAATTAATGATTTTACACCTGGAGAAGACTCGATCGGTCTGAGCAAGGCTACCTTCAACCTATTCAAACGAGATTTTGCTAGTAACTTTGCCATCGTAACCGATGATGCTTCAGCGGCAACTAGTACTGCGGCGATCGTCTATAACAGCGGTAGCGGCAGTCTTTTCTACAACACTAATGGGATCGATGTTGGCTTTGGGAATGGCGGCCAGTTTGCCAGTCTCTTCGGTCAACCTTCCCTATCGGTTTGTGACTTCAAACTCATCTAATTTTTGGCTGAGTCGTGTGCGATCGGATGAATGTCATCAATCCTGTTAGCGATCGATCGACATGACTAAGGTCATATTTTCTATGACCTTAGTTAATATTCAAATTACTGAGAATCGGGTTACTCTGTACTAAATGTGCGGACATGTAGCATTTCCAGTAAATGTTATGTGTCCGCATGACGATCGAGATATTCGGGAGCGATTGAAGCATGAAAATTTATTTAGCCTGTCTGTTACTAATTACCAGCTCAATTGGTCTAGTACCGCCAACAGCCGCCGTCGCCAAGCCCAAACCAGCGGACATCACCACAGTAGTCGCGCCGCAAGTCATTTCCCCTGCCGCTGCACTCAATCGATTGATTGTCGCAGAAAAATTGGACGCGAGTTGGTTTACCCCAGCATTTCTCAAAGCGGTAGATAAAAACTCGGATGTGAATGCGATCCAAATGCAGCGAGATTTCACCATGAAGTTAGGACGCTTTAGGTATGGTAACTACAAATCCGTTCAATCGATCGGTAGCAATAAATATCGCGTCTTATTCGATCGAGCCGAACCGGATGCGGTAATCGTCCAGCTCAGTGTCGATGCCAAAGGCAGAATTGCAGAGATAGGCATTAGCGAGAAAAACAAACCAGCACCAACAGCGCAAGCTCAAGCCGCAGCTCAAGTTGCTCTCGATAAATCTTTCAAAACTAATACCCGTGCTAACGGCGAAGTTAGTCCGGTGCTGGTGAGTCTCAAGCAGTGGTTGGGGAATTATCAAAAGGTTAAAAAAGTAGATGCGACTAAATATCTGGGCATGTTCGAGCGCGGTTCGGCTCCAGTGACGATTAATTTCAAGCCGGATGGATCGATTGAAAACTATAGCATGGGCTGTCCGACTACAAAGGTTTCACTCAAGCAAGCACCAGAGAATCTCCAGAAGATATTTGCCACCTGCCCTAATCTCAAATAAACAGCTAATTGTTGTCATCCTGCCAAGTTAAAGATCGATCGATTATGTATTTAAAATCATTTTTAGTTATTACGATTGCGGCGATCGCTCAGATCGCAAATTCTGTCATCGCTCATGCTGAATCTAGTCAGATGGGGAGCCTAATTGCCGATCGCAACCTAGCTAATGTAGTTCTAGATCGGCACGCGATCGATCGAACTAACAACATCCCTAGTGCGATCGATTTAATCGCCCAATCGAAACAGAAACCGCGCAAAGCTGTCAACCGCCGGAAACGCTCGGTTATTACCAATACTCCATCCCCATCGCCAAGTGCGAACACACCACCAGCTAATTCTCGATCGCAAGCGATCGTTGCTGAAATCGTTGTCAAAACAGATCGGGGTCAGCTAGAGCCAGCCTTAGCAGCCAAAGTTCGGCAAGTACTAACCATTACCCCCGGACAGCCAGTTACGCGCGATCGATTGGAGCAAAACTTAAATGCAGTTAAGGCTCTAGGCGACTTTGCGACTGTCCAGATCGTGCCTGAAGATACCCCCAAAGGCGTGAAAGTTAGCTTTGTAGTCCAACCTTACGGCACACTTAACCAAGTACAAATTAGGACGTTACCAGCTAATAGCAGCAGCGCGATCGCTGCGGGAACGATCGATGAAATCTTTAAACCCCAATATGGCAAACAACTAAACACGATCGACCTGAAAGCCGCGATCGAGAAATTAAACCAACTTTATCAACAGCAAGGCTATAATCTCGCTCAAGTTATCGATGTCGAAGAACCTACTGCTGACGGTAAAGTAACTCTAGTCATTGCTGAAGGATCGATCGAAGATGTTCGTGTCAGATTCCTCAATAAAAAAGGCGAAGCTGAGGATGAGAATAAAAAACCATTCACAGGCCAAACTCGACCCTTTATCATCACCCGTGAGGCGGCATTAAAACCAGGTAAAGTGTTTAACCGTGACACCGTCGAGCAAGATCTGCGGCGGATTTACGGCTTAGGTTTATTCGATGATGTGCGGGTATCTTTCGCCCCAGGTAGCGATCCAGCCAAAGTCGTCCTTCAGTATGATGTCATCGAGCGGAACAAGAATTTCTCGATCGTCCCTAATGTCGGCTACGGCTCCGTCAATGGCTTTTATGGCAGTCTCAATTACAACCAACTGAATGTCGGCGGCAATGCTCAAACCCTCAGTGCCAATGTGCAGCAGGGTACAACAGGTTTAATCGGTGACGTGAGTTTCACCGATCCGTGGATTGCTACCGACCCCAATCGAACATCTTACAGTGTCAACGCATTTGCCCGTCGATCGACATCCTTCATCTTTGGCGGTGGTAAAACTCCCCTATTCGTACCTGGAACTACCAACGATACGCCGACAATTCTCCGCACTGGCGGTGGGATTACCTTCAACCGTCCCCTCAATGGCGATCCTTATGGTGACGGTGGTTGGCGCGGTTCGCTGGGAGTGCAGTATCAACGCGTTTCGACACGAGATGTCTATGGCGGATCGATCGTGCCGAAAGATTCGGGTGGTAACGATCTGAGCTTGAGCAAAACCGGACAAGACGATCTCTTGATGTTGCAATTGGGGTTGACTCAAGATGCGCGGAATAGTTTTAGCGATCCGACGCAGGGTTCTTTGCTCAAACTGGGATTAGACCAATCGGTGCCAGTGGGGCTGGGTAATATTGCAATGACCAGAGCCAAAGCGAGTTTCACGCAATACGTTCCTGTAAAATTGACGAACTTTACGGCGGGTAGTCAATCACTCCTGTTCAATGTCCAGGGTGGCACGATCCTTGGCGATTTGCCACCTTACGAAGCGTTTAGTTTGGGTGGTTCGTCTGGCGTGCGCGGTTATGAGGATGGCGATGTGGGTTCGGGGCGCAGCTACGTCCAAGCTACTGCCGAATATCGCTTCCCGATCGTGTCGATCTTCGGTGGCGGGCTGTTTTTTGATTATGGTAGCGATTTGGGCACAGGGAACAGCGTTCCTGGCAATCCCGCCGGATCGCGGGGTAAACCAGGCAATGGATTTGGCTACGGTGCAGGGGTACGGGTTCAATCCCCGATCGGGCCATTACGTCTAGATTATGCCATCAATAATCTCAATGAAACTCGGATTCAATTCGGACTGGGGGAGCGATTTTAGCTGTTCGAGCCAAGTAAGAGCGACATCAAAGTGCGCCAGTCTGAAATTCCGATCGAGTACAAGGCTCAATTTTCTATGAGTAAAATTTTCCCAGTAACTCACTCAATTCTATCCACATCGGCCTTAATTACTGAATTTCTACCTGAATATGCGATCGAAACTCCAACCGATTGCCGATTTCTCCAACCCGGTTTAAATGATACATTTTTAGTAATTACCCCAACAGCCAAATATATCCTGCGCGTCTACCGTCATAATTGGCGTTCTATCGATGAAATTCTTTATGAATTAGACGCTCTGCTTTACTTAAAAAATGCAGGCGTTAACGTCTCGGTGCCCATTATGAGAAAAGATGGCAACCTCATCGGTTCGATCGTGGCACCCGAAGGCTTACGCTATGTCGTGCTATTTACCTATGCACACGGTAAGGAACCCGATTATGAAACAGAAAAAGAACGAGAAGCTTACATCTATGGCAAGGCTGTAGCGAAGATTCATGCGGCAACCGATACATTCCAAAGCAATCACCATCGCTTTACTATCAATTTAGAATATCTTTTGGATATTCCCTTGCGATCGATTCAACCGTTTCTAGCTCATCGCCCAGAAGACTGGAAATATCTGACTAGATTGGCTACTAAATTAAAGACACAAATTCTAGATTTGTCACTAAATAATCTCGAACTAGGTTTTTGTCATGGAGATTTTCATTCAGGTAATGCTCATCTTGTTGGCGGAGCCTCTCCCCTGGAGAATCGGAACGAACAAATAACATTCTTTGATTTTGACTCTTGCGCTATGGGCTGGCGATCTTATGATATTGCCAACTTTCGCTGGAATGCGCGTCTAAATAAAAAAGAAAAAGAAATGTGGCCTTCATTTCTGCATGGGTATACTGAAGAGCGACATCTAAGCGAAATAGATATTCAGGCAACACAATATTTTGTACCGATTCGCCATGTTTGGCTATTGGGACTACATACGAGCAATGGACAAGATTGGGGATTTAGTTGGATAAATGATGGCTATTTCGATCGAGCTTTGAAGTTTTTCCGCGAGTGGGAAACAGAATATCTAAATGAGTAATTGAAGCCAAAATGAAAAATGATTCAGTTCGACTTCTTACCTCAACTACTCCCGAACTAATCCTCATCGGGCCGACTGGGGCGGGGAAAAGTACTCTAGGCTTACTGCTTGCCGATCGATTAAACCTGCCTAGTGTCTCAATGGATGAGATTGCCGATCGTTATTACGATGAGTGCAATTTTGGGATCGCCGTATTCCAGAAGTTGCGAACCGAACAAGGTTTTCTCGCGACTCATCGACAATGGGAGCCAGTCCGAGTTCATGCGATCGAGCGCGTTCTGTCAGAGTGTGGGCGCGTCGTCCTCGATCTGGGAGCCGGACATACACATTATGAAGACCCTGTGATGTTCGATCGGGTAAAACAGGCGATCGCGCCGTGTCCCAATGTTATCTTCCTGCTACCATCTGCCGATTTGGATCGATCGGTTCGTATCCTGAAGGATCGGTGTATGTCAGAGCGTGGAAGTGACTGGGTACAAGATGGCTATGACTTCATCGCACACTGGGTTAAGGATAGCCAAAATCATGACCTCGCAACATTAACCATTTTCACTGAGGGCAAAACACGAACAGAGACATGCGAGGAGATCGTCGCGAGAATCCAAAACTCATAACTAAAAATATGAATAGTTTATTAACAATAATGCGCCCTTATCAAGGTGAATCCGATCTTCAATTAATTATCGATCTTATTGATGCTTGCGAACGAGTCGATCGATTAGAATCATTTGTCTCGTTCGCGTAGCGTACCGGAGGTAATCGAGCAACTGCGTTCATCCATAACCAATCCAGCAATCGATCGAGAGCGCGATTTAGGGCTGTGGGAAGATGCTAAAGGTGAATTAATTGGTTTTGGTGAATTATCAATCGATGAACCTATTTCAGACAATTTAACTAATGGTAGTTTATGGTTTTTCGTTCATCCAATCGCTCGTGGTGGGGACTTAGAAGCGCAAATTATTGCTTGGGCAGAACAGCGGATTAGTGAAGTAGCTAGAGAATGTCAGGGACAGCCTAAATTATTAACTTGGAGTCGCGATAGTCGGATCGATCGCATTGCCATATTAGAGGATCGTGGTTTTGTCAAAGGTCGTCAATACTGGTTTTTATCTCAGTCATTGCAGCGAACTATTCCTACATCACAATTGCCTGAAGGTTTTAGCATTCGCGCTGTCGATGGCGAACGGGAAGCACAAGCATGGGTGGATCTCCACAATCAGGCTTTTTGTAATGCTTGGCTCTACCAGCCGCTAACTGTTGAAAGCTACAAGCATCGTTTACAAGCTCCTGACTACTTATCCAAACTAGACTTAGTTGCCGTCGATGCCGATGGTAAGTTTGCCGCGATTTGCTACTGCG
>NZ_JANPGM010000022.1:0-7016 GCF_031423935.1 Chamaesiphon sp. VAR_69_metabat_338 | reverse complement strand
GGATCTGGAAAACGAGCGATCCAGAGTTAGATAAACAAGTCCGCCAAACTTATGCTGGCGACGTGCCTAAATATCAACGCCCGATCGATTTGGAAATCCACGGCGAAGTTAACCAACAATTAATCGCGATCGCCCGCGATGACATGGGACATGTGGTGCAAGCAGCATCGGAAATATTGTTAGTTGCCGCTCAGAACCAACCGCTGACTACCGAGAAACTTAGCTCTCAATTAGGACGCTTGGGGAACACGCCATTTTGTTTGGGAAATCTGACGAATAATGTAGTCGGCGATCTGATGTTACCTGTCAGCGCGCTCAATCAAATTCGGCGCGAATTAGTGGACAAATTAACCGCAGCTCGCAGTCAACCAAAATCCTGGCAACTATCAGACAAAGATCGGCTAATCGACTTATTGCCAAAAGTCATCCATCCGGGTCTAAATCCGCCGCAACTAATTGTTTTAGTACGAAAATTAGACCAAATTCCGGCGGCGATCGCATCGGGAATTGCCACGATCTATTGCGAACTCGAAGATCCGCGCAAATATCGCGAAGCCGTGCAATTAGTTCGCGCCGCCAAGCATCTGAGTATTGCGCCGCAAATTTTTGTCGCGCCACCGCGCATTACTAAGCCTGGGGAAAATTGGATTTTAGAACAAGTGCGATCGAGCGATGCGGATGGTTATTTAATTAGAAACTACGACCATTTAGAGTTTTTTAAAACCGATCGCTGCGTGGGTGATTTTGCCCTGAATGTGGCCAATCCACTGACTGCTGACTATTTCTACCAAAACTATGCTTTCGATCGGCTCACGGCTTCATACGACCTGAATATCGACCAATTAACCGACCTGATTCGCAGTTGTCCGCGCGATTGGTTTGAGGTGACAATTCACCAACACATGCCGATGTTCCACATGGAGCATTGCGTCTTTTGTGCCTTCTTATCTGAAGGCACCGACTATACTAATTGCGGTCGTCCCTGCGACGAGCATCAGGTGAAATTACGCGATCGCGTGGGCACGGAACACATCCTCCAAGCCGATGCTGGCTGCCGGAATACGGTCTTTAATGGCGTCGCGCAAACGGGGGCTGAATATATCCACCGCTTGGTGGAATTAGGCGTCTACAATTTCCGGTTGGAGTTTGTGAATGAGTCGCCAGCAGTAGTTAGTGAAACGATCGGTTATTATCAACAACTATTAGGCGGTCAAATTAGCGGTACCGAATTGTGGAAAAGTCTGCAACTAAGCAGCCAGCTCGGCGTGACGCGCGGTTCATTGGGCGTGTAGAGACAACTAAAAAAGTAGGGTCGATCGATCGACCCTACTTTTTTAGTTAGTAATTGTTAGCTGAAAACTTAGAAGCGTAAACCAGCACCGAGGGAGACGCTAGTGCTTGAATTGTTGCCATTAAAGGGGATTTGCACCGAACCTAATAAAGCAACGCTATCGCTGACATTAAAATCGGCACCGACTTGAGCATAACCAACGGTGTTATTATTATTACCACCAGTCTGGAAAGCTGCGCCAACACCAATAAAGGGGGTGATTGGGGTGGCTGATTGACGCAGATCCCAGTCATAAGTCAGACTAGTACCAAGCTGCGCACCACCGGAAGGAAAGGTAGCAAACGGACGCAGGGAGATATTGTCGGAGAGACCGAGCTTACTACCGATCCCAAAGACACTTTGGCCGCCACCGAAAGTAACTACGGGGCCGACGTAGTTGTTACCGATGCCACCAGCCATCGCTGCTGTTGGGGTTTGAGTAATTGCGGCAACTAGGCTAGCGAGGATTGCGGGTAAGAGTAAAAGTTTTTTCATATGGGATAATAATTGTTACAAGTTATTAAGACGGTTCGCGATCGAGATTGGTTCCACTTAAGTAGTATTTTTCTAGAAATTGTACGATTGGGTAGCATCGGCTCTGCCATAGTTAGGATCTCGGATACCATGACTCCACACCTCACCCCAGAAGTTCGCCAAATTATCGAGCGCGTGCTCCAGCTCGAACGAGATCGACTCGATCGCAAAAAAAATTCGCCGATTAATGATGATATCCTCAAGATTGTCAAAGAGGCCGTCATATGAAGCTGACGACCATTCGCCTGTGTAACTTCCGGCAGTTTTATGGTGAAACCCCAGAAGTGCGGCTGGCGACCGATAGAGATCGCAATACCACCATTATCCACGGCAACAACGGCGCGGGTAAAACCACCATCCTCAATGCGTTTACCTGGGTACTCTACGAAAAATTCACCGCCGCCTTCGCCGAATCGCAGCAATTAGTCAATAAACGCGCCATCGCCGAAGCCGAGATCGGTACCGCCATCGATACGTGGGTAGAAGTCGCCTGGGAACACGATGGCAAACGCTACCGCGCCAAACGAATGTGTCGCGCCTACAAGCAGCCAGACACGGTGAATATCGTCAACAACGAATTACTCTACTTATATATCGGCGACGCCGATGGTAAATGGCTGCACCCCCAGCAGCCGCCAGACGAAATTATCGGCAGAATCCTCCCCGCTAGTCTCCACCAGTATTTCTTTTTCGATGGCGAACGGATCGAGCAAATCGTCCGTCAGGATAAACGACTAGAAATCGCCGAAGCGACTAAAATTCTGCTGGGTGTAGAAGTCTTGAATCGATCGATTAAACATTTGAGTGAAGCGCGGAAAACACTCGAAACCGAACTGGCTCAAATCGGCGATACGACGACCAAAGATTTACTCAAATCCCAACAACAATGCCAACAAGAAATCGATCGAATCGAACAGCGTCAAGTGGAGATTGCCAGCGAAATTGCTAATTTCCAACAGATCGATCGGGAAATTAATAGTTGTTTACTCGAACTAACTGCGGCGAAAGAGACTCAAAAACAACGCCAAGCATTAGAGAGCAGCAAAGCTACCCATCAGACGCAACTCCGCCAAGCACAGACGGCGATTAAACAATTAATCTCCACCCAAGCACATACTGTTTTACTGACAAATTTAACTCAAGACTTCCAAAAAATTGTCGCGGAATTACGCGATCGCGGCGAGCTAAATCAAGGCATCTCCCGCGAATTTCTCGCGCAATTACTCCACCATCAAGATTGTCTGTGCGGCACGAAATTACATCCCGACACTCCTGCATATAGCCAAGTCCAAACCTGGCTGTCTCGCGCTAGTATTGCAGTCATTGAAGAGACAACCATGCGGCTGATTTCGCAAGTTGAAGCTCTCCAAAGTAAAGGTGGTGAATTCTGGCAAGCGATCGATCTCCAACAACAAATCGTTACTACCGCTCGATCGGAAATTAGTCAGTTAGAGATCCACATCGATAATCTCGAATCGCAACTGCGGCAAAATACGAACGTAGAGATTAGTAATCTCCAAAAACGGCTCGATGATATCGATCTTAAAGTTCGCGATCTCACCCTCGCCCAAGGTCGAGATCGGCAACAAATTAGCCATCTCGAAGGCCAAGTTAGCGCGTTCGCCAAACAAATTACCAAACAACAATCGAACCAAGATCGGCAAAGTTTGGCACAACGTCGCATCCAAGCTGCACGCGCAGCAATTGACGAATTAATCGCCATGCGCGATCGCCAAGAACAACAATTTCGCTTAGAACTCGAACAGCAAGTTCAAATCATTTTTAAAACAATTTCGGTGACTCCCTATCTCCCGAAGATTACTGAAAAATACGAACTAATCTTAGTTGAAACTACTAGAGGTGTCGAAACGACTGTCGCTGCCTCAACAGGTGAAAATCAGATCCTCAGTCTCTCATTTATCGGCGGCATTATCGATCGCGTCCGCGCCTGGAGCGCGCAAAAATTACTGTCAGTCCCTCAGAGTAATACTTTCCCAATCGTCATGGATTCGCCATTTGGCAGTCTCGATCGGATCTCGCGCCGTCAGATTGCCCAGATTCTCCCGCAACTAGCCAATCAGTTAGTCGTCCTCGTCACCAAAACCCAATGGCGCGACGAAGTCGAAACCGAAATGCATTCAAAAATTGGCAAGCAATATATCCTGACTTACTATACTTCTAAATTAGATGCTCCCGAAGACTATCTAGAGATCGACGGACGTTGTTACCCCCTAATTCAGCATAGTCCCAATGATTTTGACTATACTGAAATTAGCGAGATAGTCTAGTCAAATATATTAGTCCTATTTGATTTGCAAGAATATTGTAGGGTGTGCGATTGCCAAGCGTAGCGCACCAAATAAAATAGCGATTGATTATCAATTATCAACTATCAACTAATGGATCGCCAATTACTCCTAGATTTACTCGCTGAAGATCGAGAAGTGGACTTGAATTTTAATATTTATATCTTCGATACTTTAGCATCAACAAATGACAAACTAGCAGAATTAATTACCACAGAAAATGCCGCTCCTGGCACCGTAGTAATTGCCAAACACCAAACAGCCGGACGCGGACAAAGAGGTAAACAATGGCAGTCAGAGCGAGGTGGATTGTATTTGTCGCTCGCGATCGCACCGGATTTACCAGCGATAAACGTGCATCAATTAACGATGGGAATCGTGTGGGGGATCGCCGATCGCTTGAGACACGAAGGTCTGCCGGTATCGATTAAATGGCCTAACGATTTGATGTTAGCCGATCGCAAACTCGGTGGAATTTTGACTCAAACCCGAATTGCACAAGGCCGAATTTATCAAGCGATCGTTGGCGTTGGTATTAACTATGCCAATCCAGTCAGCGGTCAAGCTATCAATTTAGCACCCCATCCTGATTATCAGCCAAATTACCGAAATTTTTCCCTGGAGATGTTAACAAGCTGTACTATTAGGGGAATCATAAGAGGGTACAAACGGTGCACTCCAATCACGATCGACCGTCTATTGTCGGACTATCTAGAACTACTCAATGCTCGTGGACGTTCAGTGCTGGTGGATGGTAAGTTAGGGACTGTATTGGGAATCTCACCACAAGGAGATTTACACATCAGTTTTACGACTGCTACGGCGGCAACGGAGACTTATCTTCAACCTGGTACTTTCAGCTTGGGCTATGAGAATTAGTTACTTTGGGCATCTGCAAAATCGATGATTTTGCGATGAGCTAGAGCGGATGAATAGTTCTGAACTGGACTGCGTTAAATTTATAATAATTATGAGCAGCAAGGCAGAAAAAACATTAAATTATTCACAACAGCATCCTCGGCTGAGTATCTTTTTCCGAAATCCTCTCTTGTTGAAGATTGTCGCTTGGCTGGGTAGCCTCAGCTTCATCGGTGCCAGTGGCATTGTCTGGGCGGATCTCAAACCGATCTCGACCGCTCAAACCATCCCATCGGAACGAGTCGCAACTCCCACCATCGCTGCCGCTGGCACCGATACCGACGCTCAAACCAGCAGTCGCGACATCTACGGCCCTTACCTGCCAACCGCTCAAAAGCAATCTCCAGTTCGAGTTACACCAGAGCAACTGCCCAATCGTGAAGTCCCAATTGCCGTTGCCCCTGGTTCTGCTTCGATCCTCCCCACTGGCACCATCGTCCGTCCGCAACATGCAGATGTATTGACCGCAGACAACTACACCGTCGGTGTCAATGGCGCGAATTCTGTACCGACGGCCACCGAACCATTCATTACGATTCCAGTTCCCGCTCCATTGAGATCGACAATTCCTCCCCAAAATAGGGAAACAGTCTCGATGACTGGTAGCCAAGTTCAGCCCAGCGTACGTCCACAACCGACTACTGGTTATCGCTCGGTGCCGGAAGTTGTCAAGCTGCCTGCGATGACTACATCCTTGCCCACAACTGTTAATTCTAATTCGCGGACGGGAATTCCCATCACTGCGGTCAAACCTACTGTTGTGACGCAGATGAGACCTACTGTAATCGGTAGAACCGGCAACCCTCAACCAGCATTAACAGCTCCATTAACGACCGCAGTCGTACCAGTCCACACGCAAGATGCGCTCGAAATTTTGGTACCCTCGCCACGCACTCAAAAGTACCAAGTGCCCCAGGTCGCACAACTACCTAGAGTCGCTGGTGTGAGCGTCGTCCCTGTCGTTCCGGCAATCCCGACTGTCAATACCGGCACTGCCAAACCTCTCGCGTTTGCCAGTACCAAACCCAATGAGTCCAACACTCAATTGATTTACCCGCTCACTAGCCCCGCACCCACTACTTCCAGCTTTGGTTGGCGGACGCATCCGATCTCTGGCAGCCGTCGCTTCCATTCTGGTGTCGATATCGGCGCACCGATGGGCGCACCTGTAGTCGCGGCTGGCTCGGGAATAATTATTTCCTCTGGTTGGCTGGGCGGCTATGGTAAAGCCGTAGTCATCCAACATAATGGCGTTCAACAAACCCTTTACGGCCACCTATCGGAAGTTTTCGTGCAACCCGGACAACGCATCGAGCAAGGTACCGTCATCGGACGAGTCGGCAGTACTGGTAACTCTACTGGCCCTCACCTCCACTTCGAGGCGCGAATTTCGACTACTGATGGCTGGGTAGCGATCGATCCAGGTGAAGATATTAAGTATGCACTGGACAATTTACGTCGCTCGATGCCCTTTGCCCAAGGTGAGTTACCACCAGGCATCAATTAATCGCTATTACCGAACTTAATTAGGAGTATCCTGGTAGCGATCGTTACTAGGATATTTCTTTAAGAGGCTAATATCGATCGGCTGGCAGGGTATATTAATTGATATGGGGATCGCCCCCAATCTTTTTAATTAGTTTGCAACAACTAGATCGACGGATCGTGCTAATTTAGCTGTAATTTAGTGCCAAATTCATCGAGTTTATTTACAAGTTCAATTTAGTCCTATTAGGAAATCAGGTGGCATGTTACTCAAGTCACAAGACGTAAGTTATTGTCAACTTGTACGTCAGTTCGGAACGATCTCAGAGATTGTGAGTGGGGTAAATTATCAAGGCAATTTATTTGCACGTGGTAATTCTTATCCTCAACAGCAACGTCAAGCCGCAATTACAGAAATGCGTCGTAGTTATCTCGACCCTGAG
>NZ_JANPGM010000021.1:0-2588 GCF_031423935.1 Chamaesiphon sp. VAR_69_metabat_338 | reverse complement strand
CAAAATAGGTTCTGAGTCATTTTGCTGTAGGTTGCTTTGGCGAGTTTCAGCGCATAGGTGGCATCGATCGGATCGCTTTTAATTAACACTAAATCGGCAGATTCGATCGCGACATTAGTCCCCGCACCGATCGCTAGCCCTAAATCTGCCTCAGTTAAAGCAGGGGCATCATTGATCCCATCGCCGACAAAAGCGATCGTTTGTTCGGCTTTGAGCCGATGAATCAGTGCAGCTTTGTCTTGCGGTAAGACACGAGCGTAATAGCGATCGATCTTCAAGTCCTCAGCAACAGTTTTTGCTACTGCTTCGGCATCGCCGGTAATCATCACCACCTGCACGCCCATTTGCTGCAATTTGGCTACTGCGGCTCGTGCGGATGGGCGGATCTGGTCTGCTAACCCAAAGATCGCCAGTACTTGCTTATCGTCCATCAAGACGATCGCGCTTTCACCCCGCGATTCACTTGCTTGTAATCCCGATCGCAATGCTGGTGGAAACTGTAATTTCAACTCCTGTACCCATTCTGGTCTGCCGACTCGATAACGCCGACCGTTGACTACACCTTCAACGCCTTGTCCTGGAACAGCTTTGAAGTCAGTCGCTTTGGCAAGCTGACTTTGGCGATGATTGGCTTCGATAACGATCGATTGTCCGAGCGGATGTTCCGATAAGGATTCTAGTGAGGCGGCAATGGTTAAAGCTTGCGGTTCATCAATACCATCGGTATAAATTTCCTTGACTCCAAACTTGCCTTCGGTCAACGTCCCCGTCTTATCAAAAGCGATCGTTTTAATCCCTCGCGCTCGTTCAAATGCCGAGCGGTTTCGTACCAAAATCCCGTTTTTAGCAGCCATCGCCGTGGCATTAATCGTGACTAAGGGAATTGCTAAACCCAGTGCATGAGGACAGGTAATGACTAATACCGTCACCGCTCGATTGACGGCAAATGTTAAACCGCCAGTCCCAATTGACAGCCACACAATAAACGTCAACGTAGATACCCCGATCGCAATCAGAGTCAGCCAGTAAGCCAATCGATCGGCTAGGGTTTGATATTGGCTCTTAGATGCTTGAGCCTCCTCTACCAGCCGCATAATCTGGCTCAGAGTTGTTTTATCGCCAGTCCGAATCACTTTAATTGTCAAAGCACCTTCGCCGTTGACTGCCCCTGCGACTACTTCATCGCTAGTTTTTTTGACGACTGGACGCGATTCGCCAGTGAGAAAGGCTTCGTTGACGCTAGAGGTACCCTCGATGACTTCACCATCGATCGGGACTTGTTCGCCAGGACGGATTAAAATTCGATCGCCCTCTGCTAACGCACTTACCTGAACATCTTCAATCCGACCATTGACTTGCTGGTGAGCCACGGCAGGTACCAACTTCGCGAGATGCTCTAAAGCGCGGCTGGCTCCTTGCACAGAAGTCATTTCGATCCAGTGACCGAGCAGCATGATATCGACTAAAGTTACCAATTCCATGTAAAAGGAATCACCTGGTAATCCAAAAGACACTGCCACACTGTAAACATAGGATACGGTGATGGCTAGTGCAACCAGCGTCATCATCCCAATTTTCCCGTGGAGTTCAGCCCAAGCTCCAAGCAGAAACACCCAGCCACCATACCAATAAATAATCGTAGCCAGAACCGGCGTAACCCATTCCACTCCAGCAAACTGAATCGCCTGGTAATTAAACCACATCTGAAACATCGGCGACAGATACAGCACTGGCACCGTTAGCACCAGACAGATCGAGAAGCGTCGCTGGAACATCGCGGGGCTGTGTCCAGCATGTTTGTCATGTCCAGCATGTTCGTGACTGGAATGTTGAGCCGGATCGTGCTGGTGGTTAGCGTGACTCGGATGGGGTCGGGTTTGCTCGTCTCGATCGCGTTCGCGAAGCGTTGACTCTGGCAAATCGTGTTTCATAACTGAATTCTCCTGGGGATGATTTTAATCTCGGATATTCGCATTTATGGGCTGAAAACTGGAGGTCTAGTTATTAGCAGGATAGCCAGCCTGAGTGAGTGCTGACTTAACTCATTTCCACCAAATACACAGCTACATCTCATCTGGAAAACATTAGATTCGATCGATACAATGTCGGATCGATCGGGATCGATTTGACGTTTTCCCCCATTGCTTATGTTGCAAACTCATAATTAATCTCTGTAACTTTTCCTTTGTAATAGAGCCGAATGCCGTCTGGATACTCCCATCCCACTTCGCCTTGCAAAGGAATCAGCATTCCATTACGAGTTGAATAGTCCCAAAACCTGCCGCTCCAAGGCATGGCAGTCAGCTTGTCACGATAACGCGCTTCAGCCCGCATGGTCTCGATCGTCCCTTCAGGATTAAACCGAAACATGAGAGAGACGGTTGTTGCACCATCAGTCACCGCAGCATGGGCGGAGGTATTGTCAATGGCTTCCCAGCGCACACCCTGACTGGGTAACAGCGCAGTCGGATACCAAGGCATCTCAGCAAAAAATCGCAGTAACTCGCCTTGGGCGGCTTCAGGGGTACCGCGCACATCAGCAACGGTGAAAAGACCGAGTAATGATGCGTGTAAGCTGCCTTCTCCTA
>NZ_JANPGM010000020.1:0-6970 GCF_031423935.1 Chamaesiphon sp. VAR_69_metabat_338 | reverse complement strand
TCAAACGGAGATCGCCACTTTTGAAAGCTGCACTGCTGGTGTAGCTTCTCCAACAGAGAATCACCAACACCAACAAGCCACGATAAGAGTCCAAATCCAACATTTATCGGCTCGGCTGGAACGACGAAGGCTGGTAGCGATCGAGTAATTCGATCGCTTCCTCCTCTCCCACCCCCATATCGAACTTGTATTGCGACGAGGAAAAGGTAGAACGATCGAGCCTTTAACTACTTTGCAACAACCAAACACCACTATTAGTAATCCCTGAATCGTCGGGAGTCACTAATAGGAAATGTAAACCATGTACCAGCCGTTTGCGCGCCTCATACAGCCTTGCGGCTTGACTGACTTCAGCATCGTTAAATGTCAGCATCACCCATCGATCTGCTAAACCCACATCTAATACCAACCCACCCGGATCGTCACCCAAATAATTGAGACTAACTGGCTCAGTTTCGGCGATCCAGCGTGCCAATCGCATCGATTGTCTCCCCCCATAGATAATCACACCAGGGATGGCGACATTAACTCCTAGACCCCAATGCGGGGGTAATAAATAGTCTGGAATCGAGACGATCGGAATCGGTCGATCGGCAAAATCTGATACCAATTGTCCGGCAGTTAGCGTTACGAATTGCCACTTTTCACCGATTAAATCATCGGGTATCGGTAGTGGTGGTGGTGACTCGATCGCCAGTGGTTGATAATTAGCATTGTGGTAATTTTGCGCTTGTTGTTGCAATAACTTTTTCAACGCGATCGTCCGTCGTGTCGCTACAACTTCAATCCCTAATTTCGCACCAGCAGTTTGAATTAGACCTAAACTCTGCGGTCGAAATACTTGAATTGATTTAGGTAAGTTATCTGTAGCTGCTAACTTTAGCTGATTCGCAATCCATTCAGCATTTACCTGTTTTTGGGGACAAATCGCCGTATGAAACCAGCCCCCCTCCGCGTTGCAAATTACCAGCTCCCACAAAGTTTCACCGCGATCGTTTTGTTGCGGACGACTCGAAATATCTGCTTGCCAAATGGTCATAAAATGGGGAGGGGGAGAGGGGGAGACTGGGAAACGAGGAGACTGAGGGCTTATTAAAACATCTAATCACTATCCACTATTCCCTAAAACCTAAAGCCTAAAGCCTAAAACCTGAATCTGCTGTAAACTAAACCTTGTTCGTAGCCTCATATTAAGCATGAAAACTACCTGGCGATCGGTCAAAACTTACACTGATATTCTCTATCATAAAGCCGATGGCATCGCCAAAGTGACCATCAACCGTCCCGAAAAGCGCAATGCCTTCCGGCCACAGACGGTATTTGAGATGTACGATGCTTTTTGCGATGCGCGGGAAGATACCAGCATCGGCGTGGTACTGCTGACGGGTGCGGGGCCACATACCGATGGCAAATATGCCTTTTGTTCTGGTGGCGATCAGTCGGTGCGCGGACATGGTGGCTATCAGGGTGCCGATGGGATTCCCCGACTGAATGTGCTGGATCTGCAACGCTTGATGCGATCGATGCCGAAACCAATTATCGCTCTAGTTGCGGGTTACGCGATCGGTGGCGGTCATGTCCTGCACTTGATCTGCGATCTGACGATTGCTGCTGACAATGCGATCTTTGGACAAACGGGGCCGAAAGTCGGTAGTTTCGATGGCGGGTTTGGGGCGAGTTATCTAGCGCGGATTGTCGGTCAAAAGAAGGCACGAGAAATCTGGTATCTGTGCCGTCAATATGACGCTCAAGCAGCATTAGATATGGGTTTGATCAATACGGTAGTACCGATCGACAGACTCGAAGCAGAGGGGATTGAATGGGCGCAAGAAATCCTCGCCAAAAGTCCGATCGCGATTCGCTGTCTCAAAGCTGCTCTCAATGCCGATTGTGACGGGCAAGCTGGTTTACAGGAATTGGCGGGTAATGCAACGTTGCTTTACTACATGACCGAAGAAGGTGCTGAGGGCAAGCAAGCCTTTCTCGAAAAACGCCAGCCTAATTTCCGTCAATATCCCTGGTTGCCATGATGTCAGCAGATCGGACAGTGTTTTTATTGCAACACTCTTATGAGCGAGACGATTGTGATGAAACAAAAACGATCGGCATTTATTCGAGTAGATCGCAAGCAGAAGCAGCAATTGTGCGGCTGTCTCAACAGCCTGGTTTTTGCGAGCGACCCGATGATTTTTGGATCGATGAATACGAACTCGATCGAGACAATTGGTGTGAAGGGTTTGCGACCATCGGGGCTGATGAATGAGATTGCGATGACAATCTGTAATTTTTGTGAGAAGCGCATTTCATTGGTTATCGTAGACATAGACGATCGATCTAAATAAACCGAATTTATGATGTGGCTCAGTCAAATTGCGATCGGTGGCATCGAAATTAGCCCTAGTGGACTGTGGCTGATTGTGGGTGCGGGATTGTGTTTATTAGAATTATTCGTGCCCACCGCCTTTACAGCGGTATGTATGGGTGCAAGTGCGCTGCTGGTATCGCTATTAGCGTTGGCACTGCCATCAGCCTTCGGGTTGCAGATATTTGTTTGGCTGTTAGGTTCGGGTGGATTAGCCGCGATCGGTTATCGACTCAATAGACAGCGCACCGCTAGCACGATTCGATCGGCAACTGAAGCTGAAGCTCTGACCGCAATGATGCCAAACGAAACTGGGCGGGTACTCTATGAAGGTAGTTCTTGGCGCGCTCGATGTGCTGAGGGAGCCGAACCCGTCGCCCCGCAAGATAAACTCTACGTAGTCGGTCGCGAGGGTAATCTGTTGATTGTGATGCCGATGCATCCGTCAACAGTTGATTAGTTCGATCGACAAGCAAGATTGTTAGAAATTAACCACTTTTATCTAAATATTTAGAATCGTTATTATGGAACCATTTGCTCTATTTATTGCTGCTGCGATCGGCTTGAGTGGTTTTTCAGGGATTAAAATTATCAAACAAGGGGATGAAGCTCTCGTCGAAAGATTGGGGAAATATACAGGCAAGAAACTGCAACCTGGCTTGAATTATTTAATTCCAGTCATGGAGAGAATTTCTGTCCAGCAAACCATTAGAGAAAGGGTAATTGATATTCCGCCTCAGCAATGTATCACCCGCGATAATGTCTCTGTAACTGTCGATGCTGTCGTCTACTGGCGCATTTTAGATTTAGAAAAATCTTACTACAAAGTCGAGAATCTTCAAGCGGCGATGATTAACTTAGTACTCACCCAGATCCGCGCTGAGATGGGACAATTATCCTTAGATGAAACCTTTACAGCTCGCAATCAGATTAATGAATTACTCTTGCAAGATCTAGACAAATCTACCGATCCTTGGGGCGTAAAAGTTACGCGTGTAGAACTACGAGATTTAATTCCGGCTAAAGCGGTAATGGATGCGATGGAATTGCAAATGTCTGCCGAACGCAAAAAAAGAGCGGCAATTTTGACATCCGAAGGCGAACGCGAATCAGCAGTAAACGCCGCCAAAGGGCGGGCAGATGCCTTGCTGCTCGATGCAGAAGCCCAGCAAAAGTCAGTCCTACTGGGCGCAGAAGCCGAACGGCAACAGCAGATCCTCAAGGCACAAGGGATTGCCGCTGCCGCTGGCATTCTCGGCAAACAGCTCGAAGACAATCCCGAAGGTAAACGATCGATAGAAGTATTATTGGCGTTGGGCTATCTCGAAATGGGCACGAATATCGGGCAAAGTCCGAGTAGCAAAGTCCTATTTATGGATCCTGGCAATGTGCCAGCAACGATGGAAGGCATTAAATCTATTTTAGGTAATCCGGTACAGAGTTAAATATGTCTCGAACGACGATCTAACACCAATTTACTCGATCGGAATTTCTATTTAGATCGAAAGAGATGTACAAATTTGCCGACGCTACACGATCGATCGTGTAGCGTCGGCTCTACCAAATCGTGTTTGTGACGGCTAGAACTGGATCTACCGATTGAGCTATCAGAAGAAGTCGGCATCGAGTATTGGCAGGAGATTGCAAGCAAAAACCCGAATGTACAATCGTGTAAAAACTTTGTGACTTACCACTTACTAGGTTTATGAATTTGTGTTCCATCCACCAATACAAATGGATCGGGAAATTGATGCTTTACATACTGTTCTTTTTTGATTTCAAAAGATTCAGGTGCCAACTTTGCTAATTCTTGATTTTTCCGCTTGTATGGAAAGGCAAAACAACTCTTTTATTGGCAAATAGTTTTTTTGCCGTTCTGACCACAGGAGCTAAATCAGTGTCGCCTGTAACGAGCACCACGGTGTCGCAGCTATCCGTAACAAAAGCTCTAATAATTTTATGGCTACAGCTACGTCAGTTTCTTTTTCTTCATACTTGTCAAACCTACATTTGCAGGAAGGGCAAGTCATTGTCTTTTTCTTGAATCTGTTAATTTCTGTTTTTACACCTGTTGTTTCTAAGCATTGAATAAAGTCTTGATGTCTCTTAGTTACATTAGCATTTCTAGCTTCTAGGTGTTTTGCCAGAGCAGAAAAATAGTATATTTCTTGGAGAACCGCCGTTTTACCGAAAAGATAAATGTATGATGAACAAAGAGAGTTAATATCAAGCCACTTTACTGACTTACTCTTTACATCCTGCGTTGTAGATTTAGTTTTAAAATCCTTAGCTGCTTCGCGAATTGAGTGATAAAGATTAAAACCGTCAATAATGAACGTTACTCGATCCATATTTTAAGCATTAAAAACCCGTCAGATCGTAACCTGGCGGGGGCCAGCGAGCACGAATGCCCAACTGGGGATGATTTATAATTAAATTATACCCACACATCTTTAATTTTTCAACACCTTTTTAATTTTGATGCAGCTCCTGAACAAAGACAGTTGATACAGAAATAAGGCGATTGCCGTGCTGTATGCCTAAAAATCCACACCTCTACGCAGATCCACACCGCGATCGGCATAATGTTTGTGGCAGATCATTTCGGAGTGGACGCTGGCAATATTAAAGTAGGCCGGAGTATTGAAGCAGCGTCCGGTAATAATTACCTGAGTATCTGGTGGCTTATTGACCAGACTGCGAACGATCGGTTCTTGATCGAGGAGATCGAGGTCTACAGTGGGGTTTAATTCGTCGAGAATGATGGTTTTGTAGAGTCCTGACGCAATTGCACTACTAGCGATTTCCCAGCCCCTTTGTGCCTCGATGTAGTCGATATCTTGTTGCTTGCCACGCCAGACGATCGCGTCGCCGCCACAGCGATGGTGATCGACTAATTGGGGATAACTTTTCTTCAAAGCATCGATCGCGGCGTCTTCGGTATAGCCAGTACCGCCTTTGAGCCATTGGACGATCAAGACGCGGTGAGATTCATCTTGACTGATGCCTTTACCGATCGCTTGCAAGGCTTTACCCAACGCACTGGTAGATTTACCTTTACCCGCACCTGTATAGATTTCAATCCCAGAAATCCCTTGCGCTGCGGCTTCGGGATGGTGGTGCGCTCTCATCTCCGAATGGAGATCGGCGATTTCGATTAGCTCCGCAGGTGCATCGCGTCCAGTCACAATCACTTCGAGATGCTTGGGTTTCGATTGCAAGATCTCCACGACTTCGGCAATCGGGAGCAAGCCTAAGTCGAGGGTAGGACTGAGTTCGTCCAAGACGATCACGGAATATAGATCCGAATAAATCGCGCCTTTAGCCACCGTCCAGGCGCGATGGGCTTCGGCTCGATCGAACTCGATAATTTCTTCTTTGCCAAAATATTCAGATCGACCCGTCCGCACGCGATCGATCAAATGGGGAAAACTCTTACGCAGTGCCGCGATTGCCGCATCTTCATCGTAGTCGCGCTCCGAACCCTTCAAAAATTGCAGTAATAAAATTCGCGTATCCGCACCCGCTTCGATACCTAACCCGATCGATCGCAATACCACTCCCAGTGCTGCTTGGGATTTACCTTTTCCCGCCCCATCGTAGACGTGAATTTGTCCTGCCGCACGTTCTTTACGTTTAGTCGCCGTGCGAATCCCAATGCCAACTCTAGTCACTTAGCTTTAACTCCCGATTTATGTAGTGATGTTTGGGTGGATGCGATCGAATTTTAGCCATTCAAACCCTGTAGCATCGTCGCCGCAACGATAAGATCGCCATCGCTCGATCGAAGCCCATCGCTGTGCGCCGCTCAATGATTATAGACAACTTAGGATGATGGTTGTTTATAATAGCTTTAACATTTGCTCGCTCGATCGCCACATTATCACTATGAACCTCGCACTATCTCAAATCGGTAATCAAATGTCTAATCTAACTGGCGTCCGCGCCATTATGAAAGACATTCAAGAAACGCTGGCTGCCCGCAAAGGTGAAGAATTTATCAATCTCAGTGCGGGTAATCCGGTCATCTTACCGGAGATCGAGCAAATGTGGCGGGATTATACCCATGAGTTATTGGACAGCAAAGATTATGGCGAGGTGGTGTGTCGGTATGGTTCGAGCCAAGGCTATCAACCACTAATCGACGCGATCGTCACCGACTTCAATCGTCGCTACAGCCTCAATTTGACTGCCAAAAACGTGTTGATTACCCCTGGCAGTCAAAGCTTATATTTCTATGCGATGAATGCTTTCGGCGGGCAAACAGGTGGAGCGCAAATGAAGCAGGTGGTATTACCACTTAGTCCCGACTATACAGGTTACGGTGGGATGGCGATCGCGCCAGATTCGGTACTAGCTTATAAACCAACTCTAGATATCGACGCTGCCAATCATAGCTTCAAATATCGTCCCGATTTTAGTCAGTTAGAGATCGGCGAAAACACTGGGTGCGTGTTATTTTCACGCCCTTGCAATCCGACGGGGAATGTCTTGACGGACGATGAAGTTCAGAAAATTGTGGCACTGGCGGCTAATTACGACGCGCCAGTATTAATCGATTCGGCGTACGCGCCACCATTTCCCAGTCTGAACTTCACCGAAATGACC
>NZ_JANPGM010000019.1:0-6788 GCF_031423935.1 Chamaesiphon sp. VAR_69_metabat_338 | reverse complement strand
AGGGAATAGGGAATAGGGAATAGGGGATAGTTATTCGATTAATAACTAGCAACCGAATAACTAATCGCCTACGATCTCCCATTTCGCCCTCTCTCATCACTTGATAGAAACAACCAATCATGATCCAACAAGAAAGTTATTTAACCGTTGCGGATAATAGCGGTGCCCGCAAAATTATGTGTATTCGCGTCCTCGGCGCGGGTAATCGTACATACGGCGGTGTCGGCGATACCATTATCGCTGTTGTCAAAGATGCCACTCCCAACATGGCTGTCAAAAAATCGGAAGTAGTTCGCGCCGTGATCGTCCGCACCAGACATACCATGCGCCGTGAAAGTGGCATGAGTATCCGGTTTGATGACAACGCTGCCGTCCTCGTCAATGCCGAAGGCAACCCCAGAGGTACGCGCGTTTTCGGCCCTGTCGCTCGCGAACTCCGCGATAAAAGCTTCACCAAAATCGTCTCCCTGGCTCCAGAGGTACTCTAAATGACCAAACAAAAACCGAAAGTCAAGCACCGGATGCACGTCAAGAAAGGCGATACCGTCCAAGTGATCTCAGGTAGTGACAAAGGCAAGATCGGCGAAATCCTCAAATCTTTCCCCGAACTGAGCAAAGTGATCGTTCAAGGCGTGGGCATTCGCACCAAGCACATCAAGCCAGCTCAAGAAGGCGAATCGGGTCGCATCGATACTTCTGAAGCACCTATTCATAGCTCTAAGGTGATGCTGTATTCGACCAAGCAAAACGTTGCCAGTCGGATTAGCTATACTGTAAACGCTGAAGGCAAAAAAGTCCGGATGTTGAAGAAAACTGGTGAGATTATCGATTAATCGATTTACTAGTTTTTAGTCCATCACAGGTTGGTACACCTCTTTTGTAGAGAATTGCTCTTATCCTGACCAAGCCCAGGAAATCATCCGCTAAATAACATGGCACAACAACTCAAAACCAAATATCAAGAACAAATTACCCCCAAGCTGATGGAGCAATTTGGTTATACCAATATGCTCCAAGTGCCCAAGGTGATCAAAGTTACTATCAATAGAGGTCTAGGCGAAGCAGCAACGAATGCCAAAGCCTTAGAATCTTCGATCGCTGAAATTGCCAAAATTACCGGCCAAAAGCCCGTCGTCACCCGCGCTAAAAAAGCGATCGCCGGATTTAAGATTCGCGCAGGGATGCCGGTTGGCGTGATGGTAACGCTGCGTGGCGATCGGATGTATGCTTTCCTCGATCGGTTTATCAACCTGACCTTACCCCGGATTCGGGACTTCCGAGGCATCAGCCCCAAAAGCTTTGACGGTCGTGGTAACTACAGTATCGGGATTCGCGAACAACTGATCTTCCCCGAAATCGAGTACGACCAAATCGATCAAATTCGCGGGATGGATATCTCGATTATCACCACAGCCGATAACGATGAAGCCGGACGCGCACTGTTAAAAGAAATGGGGATGCCCTTCCGCGCAAGTTAATCGCTAAATCACTACTCACCCTAAAGAACCAATGGCGGCACACGATACTATCTCAGACATGCTGACTCGCATTCGGAATGCGAGCATCGTCAAACATCAAACCACCAATCTGCCAGCAACTAAACTGACTCGGAGCATTGCCACTGTCCTCAGACAAGAAGGCTATGTCGGCGAATACGAAGAAGTTGGCGAAGGGATTGACAAAAAATTAGTCCTCACCTTGAGATACAAAGGCAAAAATCGCCAGCCGATCATTACCGCGCTCAAACGCGTAAGTAAGCCCGGACTGCGCGTTTATTCCAACCACAAAGACTTACCCAAAGTTTTAGGTGGCATCGGGATTGCCGTGATCTCCACTTCTAGTGGGATTATGACCGATCGCGAAGCCCGCAAACAAGGTGTCGGTGGCGAAATCCTCTGTTACGTCTGGTAACAGCTTTATCCAGCAGTCAGTAAGTAGAAATCGACTCGCGATTTTTTTACGAATTAGTAACTTTATATCTACTAAATCTTGCTCCCCTGGCTCAAATATTCATCTTTGCGTACGCATCTTGGTATCGCAATTTCATTGACAAGGAGTAAATAATTAAAATGTCTAGAATTGGTAAACGTCCAATTCCCGTACCGGCTAAAGTGACTGTCACCCTCGACGGTCAATCAGTTGTGGTTAAGGGGCCTAAAGGCGAACTCTCGCGCGTGTTACCCGCTGGCGTAGTCGTCCTGATGGAAGGCGATACAGTTGTCGTCAATCGCGCCAATGAATCTCGTCCCGCTCGCCAACAACATGGCTTGTGCCGGACGCTAGTCGCGAATATGGTCGAAGGTGTCTCCACCGGATTTCAGAAACGACTGGAAATCCAAGGCGTCGGTTATCGGGCGGCAGTTGATGGTCGAATTTTGACGCTCAACGTCGGCTACAGCCTCCCCGTCAAAATCGATCCACCCGCTGGCATTACGATCGAAGTGCCCAAAGAAAAGAATACTAATGTCATCATTAGTGGTATCGATAAAGAATTAGTCGGCAACACTGCTGCCAAAATCCGCGATGTTCGCCCACCAGAAGTATATAAAGGTAAGGGAATTCGCTACGAAGGTGAAGTTGTCCGCCGGAAAGCTGGTAAATCTGGGAAGAAATAGAACATAACATGAAATTAACTCGTAAAGAAGCAGTCCACCGCCGTCACCGTCGCGTGCGTAAAGATGTCAAAGGTTCGCCAGACCGACCCCGTTTGGCAGTTTTTAGATCCCTCCAACATATCTACGCTCAATTAATCGACGACACCGAGCAACACACCCTTGTTGCTGCCTCTAGCCTCGAACCCGAACTCAAATCCAAGTTGAAGACTGGCGGGAATATCGATGCAGCCACAGAGGTTGGTAAACTCATCGCCGAACGTGCCAAAGCTAAAGGGATCGAGCTAGTAGTATTCGATCGCGGTGGCAATCTCTACCACGGTCGCGTCCAAGCTCTCGCTGATGCCGCTCGTGAAGCTGGCTTGAATTTCTAATCTATAAATTATTAAAGAGCAGATTATGGCACAAGAACAACAGGATCGACGCGGTGGCGGCGAACGCGGCGGCGAACGTCGCGGTGGTGGCGGTAAAGGTGGCGGCAAAGGCGGCAGCCGAGGCAAAAAGGAAGAAAAGGAAATTACCTACCAAGAACGGGTAATCCAGATCCGCCGGGTGAGCAAAGTAGTTAAGGGTGGTAAAAAACTCAGCTTCCGCGCCATTGTCGTCATCGGTAACGAAAAAGGTGAAGTCGGCGTCGGTGTCGGTAAAGCCAGTGACGTGATCGGTGCCGTTCGGAAAGGCGTTGCCGATGGTAAAAAGCACCTGATTACCATTCCATTGACCAAATCTAATACCATTCCCCATCCAATCGTCGGTGGTGGCGGTGGTGCTAATGTGATGATGCGCCCAGCCGCTCCTGGTACTGGAGTTATTGCTGGTGGAGCCGTCCGCACGGTCTTAGAACTCGCAGGCGTCAAAAACATCCTCGCTAAACAACTCGGTTCGGGCAACCCACTCAATAATGCCCGCGCCGCAGTCAACGCCCTCAAAACTCTCCGCAGCTTCAACCAAGTTGCTGAAGATCGTGGCTTAACCGTTGCCGATCTATTCGCATAATTAACTAGGGGATAGGGGATAGGGAATAGGGAATAGTAAATAAGTTTACGACCTCTTGACTACTAACCTCGATCTCCTAAAATCTTAGGCTGGCAAAGCCGTTCATACTTAAAACAGAGGATTAGGGGATAAAAGGAATAGGAAATCGTGAATATTTAATTCGTCTAACTCCCTATCCCCTATCCCCTATTCCCTATCCCCTACTTACTAACATGAGATTAATCGATCTAAAACCCAAAGCGGGTTCCAAACATCGCAAACGTCGCGTCGGACGCGGGATTGCAGCCGGACAAGGTGCCAGCGGCGGTTTCGGGATGCGGGGTCAAAAGTCCCGTTCCGGTAAACCGACTCGTCCCGGTTTTGAAGGCGGTCAAATGCCCCTGTATCGGCGGTTGCCCAAATTAAAACACTTCCCGCTGATCAATCAGAAGGAATATACTGTCATCAACGTGCGCAGACTAGCTGAATTGCCTGCCAATAGTGAAGTTACGCTAGCCTCATTAATGGCAGCCGGAATTGTCACTACCAATGATGGCCCCTTGAAACTATTGGGCGATGGCGAACTAACTGTCGCGCTCAATTGTAAAGCCGCAGCTTTTACCACTGGTGCTAAAACCAAAATTGAAGCCGCTGGTGGCAGTTGCGAAGTTATCTAAGATGCACTCATCTAGTGAATTATCGCCACTAAAACTATAGCTGGATCCCAGCATTGCCGTTGAGACTAGATTGGCAATGCTGGGTGATTTTTTGGATACCAGAATTAACTTGAGAATTGTATACTTAAATTCATAACGGTAATAGTTCTTTATATTTCAGAACCACACTAAATAAATTTTCAGAGGTAATTTTAGATGGACGCGAGTAGAGAAAAAGCCCCATCTGCCCAAGAGACATTTTTACAAATGGCTCAAGCGGCGGGTTTGAGAGGTCGCATCTTAGTCACGATCGGTTTGCTGATTTTAGCGCGGTTGGGTACATTCATTCCCATCCCGGGGATCGATCGAGTCGCATTTGCTGAAAGTATTAAAAATAGCCCAGTCATCGGCTTCTTAGATATCTTCTCTGGTGGTGCCTTATCCACGGTGGGGATCTTCGCTTTAGGGATCATTCCTTACATTAATGCTTCGATTATCATTCAATTGCTAACCACAGCTCTACCTTCGCTGGAAAAACTCCAAAAAGAAGAAGGTGAAGCTGGACGACGGAAGATTTCGCAGATCACTCGCTATATTGCTGTAGGTTGGGCAATCGCTCAAAGTATCGGTATCTCCCTGTGGCTCCAACGTTATGCACTTCCAGGTCATCAAGGCATTTTCTTTGTTGTCAGTACTGTTCTGGCATTGACGGCTGGTTCGATGTTTGTAATGTGGATTTCGGAACTGATTACCGAACGCGGGATCGGTAACGGTGCTTCACTATTGATTTTCCTGAACATTGTGGCAGTTTTGCCCAAATCGCTAGGCGATACCATTAACCTCGCTCAAAGTGGCGATAGCTCGATTCTGACGCGCACGGTCGCCCTGCTCGGCGTATTTGCGATCATGACTGTGGGCATCGTCTTCGTCCAAGAAGGGACGCGCCGGATTCCGATTATTTCCGCTCGTCGTCAAGTCGGACGCCGCATCCAGCGCGAACGGACTAGCTATTTACCCCTCCGCCTCAACCAAGGTGGGGTCATGCCGATCATCTTTGCCTCCTCGGTGCTAGTGTTACCTAGTGCGCTAGCTTCGTTTGCTGGTAAAAATGTCGGTGCGGACGGCAATTTGAGTGCTGTCAGCCAAGCATTTGTTAGTGTTGCTAATTTACTGGCCCCAGGTACGCCCGCACACGTGGCATTTTATGTGGTATTGATTGTCTTCTTTAGCTACTTCTACAGCTCATTAGTCGTCAATCCCGTGGATATGGCGCAGAACCTGAAGAAAATGGGTGCGAGTATTCCTGGCATTCGCCCTGGTGTCGCTACGAGTAAATACATCTCGGGGATTCTATCGCGACTGACTTTGCTCGGTGCGATCTTCCTTGGGGTGGTAGCCACCGTCCCGACAGCGATCGAAAGTTCGCTCGGTGTGACTACCTTCCGAGGCTTTGGAGCGACATCTCTATTGATTTTGGTCAGCGTTGCGATCGATACTGCCAAACAAATCCAAACCCTCGTAATCTCTCAGCGTTACGAAGGGATGATTGGCAAAGATTAGGGATTAGGGGATAGGGGATAGGGAATAGAGGGAATTACGCTAACTTTTATAGTTCGATTCGCCGTTTAAGCCTTATCTCCTTTCCCTATCCCCTATCCCCTATCCCCTATCCCCTCTCTTTATGACTAGACTAATTTTTCTCGGTGCCCCTGGTGCGGGTAAAGGCACGCAAGCCCAGCTTCTCGCCGCATCCTGTGGCATTCCGCATATTTCTACTGGGGATATTTTGCGTGCCCAAGTCAAAGACCAGACCGAGCTGGGCATTACAGCCAAATCCTATATGGACAAAGGCGAACTATTGCCCGATTCACTGATCTTGGACATGATTCGCGATCGATTGAACCAAGCTGATGCTGTCAAAGCGGGTTGGATTCTGGATGGATTTCCGCGCAATGTCAGTCAAGCCGAATTTCTCGATCGATTACTCGCCGAAATCGGTCAAAGTTACAATCTGGCGATCGATATCCACGTCCCGCAAGATCGATTAGTCGAAAGATTGCTCAACCGTGCCACCATCCAAAATCGTCCTGATGACACTGAGGATGTAATTCGCAGGCGGTTGATAGTGTATGAGGAGCAAACAGTCCCATTGACAGATTACTACCAGCAGAAGGGCGTTCTCCGCAGTGTTGACGGCGATCGCGAGTTAGCTGAAGTGACTCATCACTTGGAATCGCTAGTCAAATAATTATTTGATGGTGGCGGAGCTGCTACTCTGCTCAGACGATGTACGGTAGTCAAAGACACAACAGCCTCCTTGCCCCTGTTAAAATAAAACTAGAGCTTGAAAGTAAAAGATTTACTCTCGGCTCTCAATTTTCCATCATTCTATTTGAGGTAAAGATTACTTGTCTAAACAAGATTTGATTGAAATGGAGGGCACGGTGACGGAGTCCTTGCCTAACGCCATGTTTCGAGTCGATCTAGATAACGGGTTTAACGTTTTAGCCCATATCTCCGGCAAAATTCGTCGCAACTATATGTT
>NZ_JANPGM010000018.1:0-2452 GCF_031423935.1 Chamaesiphon sp. VAR_69_metabat_338 | reverse complement strand
TGGAGCTGTTTGGCTGTCTGTGCGATCGCGGGTAGTGAAGATTTAGGCATCGATGTGGTATCTGGTGGCGAAATTCTCACCGCAATTAAGGCTGGCGTGAGTGCGGAAAAAATCTACTTCCACGGTAATAATAAATCAGTCGCCGAACTAGAACTAGCGATCTCCAAAAACTGTCGCATTATTGCCGATAACTGGCTCGAACTCGAACATATCGCCACAATTGCCAGCAATACAGATAAAAATGTCCCAGTGATGATTCGCCTCACGCCAGGAATCGAATGCCACACTCACGAATATATTCGCACCGGACATTTAGATAGTAAATTTGGTTTCGATCCCAATCAACTCGATGAAGTTTTCACCTGGTTGAGCAAACAGACACAGATTACCTGTATCGGCGTTCACGCTCACATCGGCTCCCAAATCTTCGAGCAACAACCCCACCAAGATTTAGCTGGCGTGATGGTGGAATGGTACAAACTTGCACTCAGTCACGGTTTACCAATTAGTGAAATTAATGTCGGTGGCGGTTTGGGGATTAAATATACCGAAGCTGACGATCCCCAAAGCATCGATGCGTGGGTAAAAAACGTTGCTACTGCGCTCAAAGTTGCCTGTGACGCGCACGGAGTCGCTTACCCGCGAGTGTTATCCGAACCAGGACGTTCGTTGATTGGGAGTAGTTGTGTCACCGCCTACACCGTCGGCGGCAACAAAACCGTCCCTGGCATCCGCACCTATATCAGCATCGATGGTGGCATGTCCGACAATCCCCGCCCAATTACTTACCAATCTCAGTATCGGGCGATGATTGCCAATAAAATGTCGGCACCCATGACAGAAACCGTGACGATCGCAGGTAAGCATTGCGAATCTGGTGATATCTTGATTAAAGATGCCCAAATTGCGGCTACGGTACCTGGAGATATCTTGGTCGTTCCGGCGACTGGTGCTTATAACTATAGTATGTCTTCTAACTATAATCGGATTACCCGTCCGGCGGCTGTCTTAGTCGATCGTGGTGAAGCCAATATCATCATTCAGCGTGAAAATTACGACGATCTCTTGCGGTTCGACAGGTTGCCAGAACGCTTGGTGAAATAGATAATATTGCCTCATTTGATTATCTGTGAAAACAGAAACCCGACTTCTTTGACTTGATGTTTGATACTCGATTTCGGCACAGGATTGCTCCTACTAACATTGACTGTGCTTTTTCCCAACTTCTTTGTTGTCCAAATAAAACTTGGAATGCTGTCAGCACTTGTGAAACTTCTTTTGCTAGAGTAAACGTCTGTTTTAATCTCAAAATAGAGTAAAGTCAACCAATTACGGTCGGCTCTACTCTATTTTTATCTCATTCCTTGCTCTGTTTCTCCTCTAATGGCTAAAGTCGAGTCCCAGCAGTTAGGGATTTGAAGCTCACATTTTTTTGACGTATGCTCGATCGCATCTCGATGTCTCTACTTCTGTAACTGGCAAATACCCACTCGATTCATATAATTTCACCGCAGCAGTTAACACACTCGCCGTTTCGATCCGAATCTCGCGATAACCTCGATCGAATATCGACTTTTCTAATTGTCCTAATAAATACTTACCTAGCCCCTGTCCTCTAGTTTTGGAATGTAAGTACATTTTCCTGATTTCGACAGCCTTAGTGTCGCGATTTTCTAGCGCAGCAGATGCAACAATACACGGATAATAAGCACTCGTACCGACAATCGTGCCGTTGTCCTCAATTACCCAAAATTCACCACCCCGATCGAGATAATATTGCTCTACATCGATAACATCTCGATCGGCTCCATCTGGCTCCCAGCCCAATCCATATTCAGCCAAAGCATTTTTAATAACTTCCGCCGCCGCAATGCGATCGTCCGGTTGCCAGTCTCTAATTAGATAATTTTGATATCGATCGAGCATGAATAGAAAAGCGGGGAGCGGGGAGCAGGGAAATTATTTATTCGCAGATTATCTGGCTATCAATTAAATTAACTGTGAATTCTCGGCTCATGATAGAGCGTAGACAGTATCTGACTCTCAAAGATGGCGAGTTCGGCGAGACGGGATTGGACGATCGATCGATCGAAATAAGTATCCGCCAGCAACCAATAAATCCCAAAATGACGAGCTTCCGATGCCATCAAACTGCGGTAAAAAGCGGCTAATTTCGGATCGGGGAGATGAGTACCCAACAAGCCCAGTCGCTCGTGAGAACGGGCTTCGATCAAGCCAGAAATCAGCAAGGAATCTAATAATCGCTGGGGTTCTTGATGGCGAATTTGACTCATCAAGCCTTTCCCATAGGGCGGTGCATTCAGCGGCGCGAGGGGAATATTGCGCTGTTCGAGAATTTGATTGACTTGCTCGAAATGCTCCAATTCTTCTCGCGCGATCGCGGTGAGCTGCCGGACGAGTTTATGATTGGATGGATACCGAAACATCATAT
>NZ_JANPGM010000017.1:0-2333 GCF_031423935.1 Chamaesiphon sp. VAR_69_metabat_338 | reverse complement strand
TACCTGATGGTTCCAAAAAGGCTAACTTAGATGTCGAAATTGCGGTCGATATGATGGCTTTGGTGGGATCGTACGACACCGCAGTATTAGTCAGTGGTGATGGCGATCTCGCCTACGCTGTCGATGCAGTGAGTTATCGTGGGGTAAGGGTCGAAGTCGTTAGCTTGCGATCGATGACTAGTGATAGTTTGATCAATGTGTCCGATCGCTACATCGATCTGGAAAATGTCAAAGAAGATATTCAAAAAACACCCAGAAATAGCAATGTTCTCTCAGTTACTCCCGATATCTGGACTTAAATTAATTGATAATTGATAATTGATAATTGGGTTTTTGAGATAAGGGTCAAGCGGGCGTAATTTTGTGTGCGCAAACACGTACAAAGCAGAAATTACGCACACAATTTAGATCGGGGATTTAAATATTTAATCCTGTTAAAGACAGCTTGCTATTGCCACTAACTGAAGGCACTATGGCACTAACTTTAACGCCGATCGGTCAAGTTGCTAGTCACAGGGAGAATCAAAATCGATTGAAAAAGTTGGATCGAGCATGAAAGTATACCGCCATGTAGGAATGCTCGCGACGATCGCCATGTTAGGAATTGGTGGTTGTCGTCAGTCGCCACCGCCAAAACCGACTCCTACACTTACGCCTGCGGCGATCGAAGCCAAGCTAGAGCTGGATAATCTCAGTTTCGAGCAAGTCGATAACCAAGGTAAACTGCTGTGGAAAGTCCGCGCCCAACGTGGTATCTATAGCCCCGATCGCAAACGCGCCAGTGTTACCAAGTTAGCGGGAGAGCTGTATCAAGACGGCAAAGTTATCATGCGCATCACTGCTAACACGGGTGAAGTCGAACAGGCGGGTGAAAAAGTAATTTTGCGCGGTGATGTCGTCACGAAAGAAACTCGCAATCAACTAGTTGTCAGCGGACAAGAAGTCGAGTGGCAGCCAAAATTAGACCTCCTCACCATTCGCGATCGCGTCCGAGCCAATCAACCTAAACTGCAAGTCCAAGCCAATGAGGGGAAATATCTCAGCCGCACTCAACAGCTCGATCTCACAGGTAAGATCGTCGCACTCTCACCCGATTCCCAGTTAGCCATGCAGACAGAGCATCTCACCTGGCTAGTCAAAGACCAAAAAATCATCGGCGATCGCCCCACGCAAATGCAACGCTATCGCGGCGATCTGATTACCGAGCGTGCGACCGCTAATAGCTTCTCTAGCGCACTCGATCGCCAAATTGTCAATTTGCAGCGTCAAGTCCAATTGAATGTCACTAAGCCGCTAATCCAGGCCAATGGTGAATCATTTGCCTGGGATTTGCGTCGCGAACTAGTCACAGCCGATCGACCTTTAAAGATCGTTCACTCCCAGGAAGGCGTCATATTTACAGCCAATGCTGGATCGCTAGATCTCAAAGGCTCGATCGCGACCCTGACTGGAAATGCTACGGGGATTGCGACTCGCAACCAAACCAAGCTGAATAGCGATCGATTAATTTGGCAGATCGCTTCCCAACAGCTCGTCGGAACTGGTAATGTAGTCTATCAACAGACTACTCCCTCAATTAAGTTCACTGGTAGTCGTGGCGTCGGCAAACTTCAAGATCGGTCGATCGTTATTAGCAGTGACGGCAAACGCCGAGTGCAGACTGACTTTGTCCCTCAATAATGTCCTCTACAGCGATCGCCAGCCGGTTTAGATCGATCTAGACTTTTCTGGATCTTTAGTCCTCTTATCCCTACCCCTGTCGATTCGGTGTCTCACCCTGCCCCTCCAGAACAGATCCAACAACGTCGTCGCCAGTTGCAACGGCAACGGCGCAATCGTGCCGTCCGCTCGTTATGGCGATTTATCTGCATGTGCGGCATCCTCACCGGCTCGCTGTGGGGGATTTGTCAACTCGATTGGACGATCTCCAAACCAGAACAAGTCCGGATCGAAGGCAATCAATATCTTAGCGATACCACCATTCGATCGATGTTAGCGATTTCCTATCCCACATCGCTGGTGGCGTTAGGTTCAGAGCAATTAACTACCAAACCGATCGAGCGCGGTTTGATGGTCGATGCGCGAGTCGAGCGCGGTTTATTTCCGCCGCATCTAACCGTTCGAGTGCAGGATTTTCCGCCCGTGGCACGACTGATCCGCGATCCAGCCAGTGAAACTCAGATCTATATCGACGAGCGCGGTCTTGAGTTACCAATTTCTAGCTACCGCCGCAGCGTATCTCAATCGTTACCGACCTTACAGTTGCAATTGCCCGCTCAAGGTTCCTGTCCGCAGTGGGTACCACTTTATCGAGTCGTGCGGACTAGTCCCGT
>NZ_JANPGM010000016.1:0-1847 GCF_031423935.1 Chamaesiphon sp. VAR_69_metabat_338 | reverse complement strand
TTCGTTTCTGAACCGCCCTCTAATAAATTTGCGGTGCGCGTAACTCCTGTCTTGTCTTGCTTCCATGGTCGGGGAACAAAGGCGGGAGCAAGCCGCTAACGGAGTGGCTGTGCCTACGGCAGGCTACGCCAACGCCACCTTCGGGTTTCCCGACGGTTTGCGGATGCGCTCGTCACGGAGGTTTCCTCCAGGTTTAGCGCACCAAGCAGCGGCGCATCGAACGGGAGGTTCCCTCCCGTTTGTGTGCGACAAGACAGAGGGGAGCCAGAGCCAGAGGCGAGGGCGGGGTGAGGGCAAAAGGCTGGCATTTTACATTTAATTTCGCCTAGCTACTTACACTAAGCAATAGTATTTTTAAACTGGTGCAAGATGTGAGCATAACAAAAGTAGGGGCGATTCATAAATTGCCCCTACTTTTGTTATTTCAATCGACGATCGACTTAATCCATCATGCTACTGCTTGCCGTTCGTGTCGATCGAGCAGTGCTAAATATTCGGGATCTAGTTTGGCCATTTGCCAGAATTCATAGAAGATTTGAGCAGATTCGGCTTTAATTGGATCTTCGACATTTGGCAGAATTAGTTTAGAATCTTTGGCATATTTGCGTCCCGATTTGTGATTGGCATAGCGACGCGTTGGCGAAGCCTCTCCCCTGGAGAATCGCGTGTAGCCCATCTGTAAAAACTTGCGTGCCATATCCATGCCCACAAAATCTTGTTGCGCCTGATATGCTAGGAATAGATCGTAAATCTTCTGGGCAGATTGACGGGCGATATCGGGAGTTTTGAATCGCCAATAGGGTAAAATCTCGCTCTTGTATGGTTGCACGAGTAGTACGCCTTGCTCGCCTTTGCCAACGCGATAGAGTTCTGGCTGCTGGCGAAAATCGATCGTTTTAAAATCGATCGTGTAGTCAAATTTTTTCATGTGAGCACGTTCGATAAGATCCCCGACTGTCTTGACTCGCTGAACCGTCGGGAAACCCGACGAGCGCGAGCCGCTTCTTCAAGAAGTCGGGGATCTGGTTGTACTGTTAACTAAATTTTCGATTAAGGCTCGTGTCTGCTGCTAGAGCCGATGACGGAGATTTTATGACGATAAATTAGTTCGGCACCGAACCAGCCAGTGATACCGAGCAATGAGGCAACAACGATCGAAATGATGATGCCTGTGGGGAGAATCGCACCTTCGACATTATCCCAGCGCAAATACCAGTTGCCGAAAGTTAATGCTAATGCGGTGACGTTGCCAGCCATGTGAATCCAGCCCGCACTATGCTTTTTGACACGATCGATTCTCACGAAGTCGAGCATGCCGGTTAAGGCTGCGACTAGTCCAGAGATAAAGCCAGCACCAATCAGCCAAATTGCTGCCCGCGCCCAGAAGTAATCTCCACTGAGCCAATAACCGATATCGGCTCCAGCCGCACCAGTTAGAAAAGCGATCGGGAATGTCACGATCAGGGGATGCAGGGGATGTTTGGCGATCGCGACTGTGCTGGGGACGCCGCTATCATGAAACTCGCGCTCGTCGCTTTCGATAAATGGGGGAATGCTAGGTGTCGGTGTTTGAGTCATAGGGAGTTGGGAGTAGGCAGTTGGGCGTGGGGAGCGGGGGAAGGAAGCAGATCGCCATGTAAATGCCGCGTCGTACTCGACATTTACATGGTGGGGAGTTTTTCGATTTGGCTGTGGGCGTGAATTACTAACTTTCCAGCTTGAGCTTCTAATTTATGCAACTTGAGGGTCATACCTGGAATGTCAAAGTTGCGTAAATCGAGTAAATTTGTTAATTGCTCGAAGATTACTGTCACCAGTTTGAGTGTCAAACCTTGACCTTCAGCTGC
>NZ_JANPGM010000015.1:0-4240 GCF_031423935.1 Chamaesiphon sp. VAR_69_metabat_338 | reverse complement strand
TTTACATTTAATTTCGCCTAGCTACTTACTTAGAGACTTCAGTCGAGGGCTGTGGGCGATTGCCAACTCAAAGCCTCCGCTCTAGGCGATTTAGCGCAATTCTCAGCCGATAAATTTTTTTTAAGTATTGTTGCCGCTCGGTGATACAATCGATGGTGGTCGATTCGGGATCGAATAACACTAAACCGCTGTGAAATCTACTGACGAAACACCTCAACTGACAGAATTATTAGTTAATGAGGCAACTACACTTGAGGAATCTAGTGTAACTCAATCGTCAGAGAACTCGATGGGTGAGTATCAACAACTCAAACAAGAGTTGTATCTGATTACGCTAGCAATTACTGCTGTGGCATTTGCTACTGTAGTTTATTTCTATGGTTTGAGGGTCGCTGGCAATTACCTATTGGGTGCAGTGACTGGAGTAGTGTATTTGAGACTGCTAGCCAGAGATGTAGACCGCCTTGGTACTGAAACCATGAAGCTCAGCCTCAATCGTCAGGCACTAGTGATAGTCTTGATGCTCGTTGCGGCAAAATGGCACCAATTGCAAATTTTGCCAGTCTTTTTGGGTTTTTTGACCTATAAAGCCGCATTGCTGGTATACCTCGTGCGGATACTCTCGATCGCTGACTAAAATCTATCGAATTTAGCCCAGCGGAAGGATCGGCCACCAATTGCAAAGATTGTTGCTTGGTAAATAATCACTGGAAACGGCTCCTAGATGCACATGTTAGATGGTTTAAACATCATAAATTCCCTGCCCTTGGCGGCATTGGATGTCGGTCATCACTTGTATTGGCGACTAGGGAACCTCCAAATCCACGGTCAAGTGTTTCTCACATCTTGGTTTGTGATTGGCTTGCTGTTAATTGCCGCAATTGCAGCGACGCGTAACGTCCAACGCATTCCGCGTGGGATCCAAAACCTGATGGAGTATGCCTTGGAGTATATCCGCAACTTAGCTAAAGACCAAATTGGCGAGAAGGAATATCGTCCTTGGGTGCCTTTTATCGGTACCTTGTTTTTATTCATCTTTTTATCCAACTGGTCGGGTGCTTTACTCCCGTGGAAGCTAATTCATTTGCCATCCGGCGAACTAGCTGCGCCAACCAATGACATCAACACTACGGTGGCATTGGCATTGCTCACGTCCTTGGCTTATTTTTATGCAGGTTTCCGCAAACGTGGTTTGGGATATCTCGCTAAATATATCGAACCGACACCAATCCTGTTGCCAATCAACATCCTTGAGGACTTCACTAAACCGCTATCCCTAAGCTTCCGTTTATTCGGAAACATCCTCGCAGATGAATTAGTGGTCGGCGTACTAGTATTACTAGTTCCGTTTATTATCCCGATTCCAGTTATGCTATTAGGGTTGTTTACTAGTGCCATTCAGGCATTGGTATTTGCCACGCTAGCTGCTGTATACATCGGTGAAGCGATCGAAGGTCATGGCGAACATGAAGAAGAACACTAAATTTAGGGAATAGGGAATAGGGAATAGGCAATAGTAGCTGGTGCGTAGTCTTGAGACTGACATCTGGCAACTACTAACTACCAACTACCAACTACCAACTAAATAAATCTCAACCTAATATTCTCTCAATCATTTTTTTAAGGTAATACATCATGAATCCTACTGTTGCTGCTGCTTCTGTGATCGCTGCTGCTCTTGCTGTCGGTCTAGCTTCGATCGGTCCTGGTATCGGTCAAGGTAACGCTGCTGGACAAGCTGTTGAAGGGATTGCACGTCAACCCGAAGCGGAAGGCAAAATTCGCGGTACGCTCATTCTTTCCTTGGCGTTCATGGAATCCTTGACGATCTACGGTTTGGTTGTCGCACTGATTCTCTTGTTTGCTAACCCTTTCTCCTAGTTCGCAAGTCAACAACCGGGGGAACGGACAGTAAAGAGTCGGTAAGTCAAGGATTGCAGGCTGTTTGCATGGCTGTTATTTGATTACGACAGTTCATACAGCTTCGATCGTCACTTTACTACCGATTTCTGGGCTACCGATTTCCTCCTGACCTCAAATTTTCAAGGAAAGTATATAAAGATGATCCCACAATGGACACTACTGCTGGTACCAGCCGCAGTAGAAGAAGTAGCCGAAAAGGGTAAACTGTTCGACTTTGATGCGACATTGCCGCTGATGGCAATCCAGATTGTTGTCTTGGTCGCAGTATTAAATGCTCTATTTTACAAACCCCTGGGTAAAGTATTAGACGATCGAGATGAATACATTCGCGGTGGTTTGGGCGATGCCAAAGCCAAACTCGCCGAAGCTGAAACGATCGCTAAAAAGTACGAGGCAGAACTAGCCGATACCAGACGGGAAGCCCAAGCAGTCATCGCGACAGCTAAAACTGAAGCTCAAAAAATTGCTGCCGGTCAACTCGCCGAAACTCAGCAAGCCGCTCAAGTTCAACGCGAACAAGCCCAAGTTGAGATCGACAAACAAAAGCAGTCTGCTTTTACAGCTTTGGAAGCCCAAGTAGAAGCCCTCAGCCGTCAGATCCTCACCAAATTGTTGGGAGCCGAGTTAGTTAAATAAAATAACCTGCAAGCGGGATTAAAACAGTTAGTAGCGAACAGTTAGTCGGGGACATACGTAACCGATCGCTAATCGCTCGTAACAAATCACCGATACGCCTGTCGAATCGCCCAGTTCTAGCACATATATATGATGGGAAATTTCTTATTCCTCGCCACTAGCGAAGGTGGCGGTTTCGGATTAAATACAGATTTTATCGAAGCCAATTTAGTTAACCTCGTTTTGGTCTTGATTTTTGTATTTGTCTTCGGACGCAAACTCTTGACGGAAATTCTCACCGAACGCCGTCTGGCGATCGAGACAGCCATCAAAGATACCGAAGCTCGACAAAAACAAGCGATCTCCGCGCTCGAAGTCGCCAAGAAAAATCTGGCGCAAGCGCAAACTGAAGCTGAAAATATCCGCAAAACGGCAGTTACCAGCGCGGCAAATGCTAAAGCAGAAATCGCGGCCAAAGCGGCTGCCGATATCGAGCGGATGCAAGAACTAGCCGCTGCCAATACCAATACCGAGCAAGATAAAGCGATCGCCGAACTCCGCGCGCGCGTGACTAAACTAGCAATGGAACGGGCCGAAGCTCAACTCAAAAACCTCTTGAACGACTCCGCACAAGCGCAGTTGGTCGATCGGAGTATCGCCTTGGTAGGAGGTAAGTAATGAAAGGTAGTGCCATGGGTAGTGTCGTCCTCACCCCTTACGCGGATGCGCTGATGTCCCTCGCTCAGTCGCAAAACCTGGTCGATGAATTTGCTAGCAATTGTGCCGATTTATTAGGTCTGCTAGATGAATCGCCAGAATTGAATCAAATCTTAGCAAATCCGATCGTCAAAATTGCCGATAAAAAAGCAATTTTAACCAAGATTGTCGGCGATAAAGTTCACCCCTTTATGGCCAATTTTTTGTCGATCTTAGTCGAACGCCGGAGAATTGGTTACTTGGCGGGAATTTGCCAGCGGTATCAAGCCATGATGCGCGACCTCAAAGGTATCGTCTTGGCGGAAGTCACTAGTGCGATCGCCCTCACTGACGCCCAGACTCAATCGATCCGCGATCGCGTCCAAGGGATGACTGGTTCTAATAGTGTCGAAATCGCCACCAAGATCGATCCAGAAATCATCGGTGGAGTCATTATTAAAGTCGGTTCTCAAGTCATCGACTCCAGCTTACGCGCCGAAATTCGCCGCCTGGGTCTAAGTATTGCTTAATTAGGGGATAGGGGATAGGGAATAGGGAATAGGTATTTAACTAATTATTAAAAGACCTAAAGCCTAAAACCTAAAACTTAAAGCCTAAAACCTATAGAAAACATCAGTAAATAGATAATTATGATTAGTATCAGACCTGACGAAATTAGTAGCATTATTCGCCAGCAAATCGAACAGTACACTCAAGACGTTAAATCATCTAACGTCGGTACTGTTCTTCAAGTCGGCGATGGTATCGCTCGCGTTTATGGCTTGGACAAAGTTATGTCCGGCGAACTCGTTGAATTTGAAGATGCGAGTGTGGGTCTAGCTCTCAACCTCGAAGCCGATAACGTCGGTGTGGTCTTGATGAGCAACGGTCGGAATATTCAAGAAGGTAGTGCTGTTAAAGCAACTGGTAAGATCGCGCAGATTCCTGTCGGCGAAGCAATTATCGGTCGCGTCGTCGATGCCTTAGCACGTCCCATTGACGGTAA
>NZ_JANPGM010000014.1:0-5893 GCF_031423935.1 Chamaesiphon sp. VAR_69_metabat_338 | reverse complement strand
CTCCGCCAAATTGGTGCGGCATAGGTACCGCCGGTGACACCTTGACCCAGAGGGGTAAAGTCATCTTTGCCAATCCACACAGAGGCGGCTAACTGGGGCACGTAGCCGACAAACCAGACATCTCGTTCGGAAGAGGTCGTTCCGGTTTTTCCGGCGGCGGGACGGCCAGGATAGGCTTCTTTACCAGTACCACTACTAACTACTGATTGAAGGGCACTATTGATTTGGGCTGTCGCCCAGGGATTGAGGACGAGCTGCGGTTGGGGAGTATTATCTAGCAAGATATTACCTTCGCTATCGGTGACGCGCAAAATTGTGGTCGTTTCTGATTGCCACCCATTGCTCGCAAATGTCGCAAAGGCACCAGCCATTTCGACCGGAGTCACCCCGACGGCACCCAATGGCAAGGATACCACTGGCTCGATCGGGCTTTTGATTCCCAGCGTCCGGCAAGTTTGGATGACTTTATCCAAACCGACTTCTTTCCCCATTTTGACGGCGGGGACGTTGGTGGAATTCATTAGTGCCGTGCGTACGCTCATGGCACCAGAGTAGCCGCCGCCGTAGTTACGAGGTGAATAGTAGCCACCGCCGTCGCGATAGCGGACGGGGGCATCGTAGACGGTGGATTCTGGCGAAAATTTGCCAGTGGCAAAAGCGGTGTAGTAAACAAAGGGTTTGAATGAGGAACCGGGCTGCCGATTGGCATACATGGCGCGGTTAAAATTACTCTTCTTGTAATCGACGCCGCCCACCATTGCTTTGATAAAGTGCGTGCGCGGATCGATCGCCACCAGACTGATTTGGTACTTGCTGCGTCCCAAGCGATCGTAAGCATTTTGGACGACTTTTTCGGCGGCGATTTGGAAGTTATAGTCGATCGTCGTTTGAATCCGCATCCCGCCTTTGCGGACGGTTTCGCGCCCAAAGCGTTGGTTGAGTTCTTCGATCGCGGCATCGGTGACGTAAGGCAATCTACTCGTTTGCCAAGTCTTGATTTTACCGAGTTTGAGCTTGTACTCTTTAGCTTTTTTCTCCTCGGCTGGTGTAATCCAGTTCAGTTCTACGAGCCTTGCCAAAACTTGTTCCTGGCGTTTTTTGGAGACTTTATAGTTGATAAAGGGACTGTACTTTTCGGGTGCAGCGATCGCGCCTGCCATCATCGCGCCTTCGGCAAGATTGAGATCGGAAGCATGTTTGTTAAAGTAGCTTTGGGAGGCAGTTTCGACGCCATAATTATTGTGTCCCCAGTAAACTTGATTGAGGTACATTTCCAAAATCTCGTCTTTGCGGAAAATTTGCTCTAAGCGAATCGATAAGACTGCTTCGGCTAACTTTCGGCTAAATTGTTGTTTTTGGGAAAGGAATAAGTTTTTGATCAACTGCATCGTGATCGTCGAACCACCCTGACTGACACTTCCTTTTTTGAAGTTGGCACTCAGCGCGCGACCGACCCCGGTCAGATTGACCCCTTGGTGATAGTAGAATCGATCGTCTTCGATCGCTAGTAGCGCGCGTTTCAGGTTGGGCGAAATCCGGTTGAGCGGTACGACTTCCCGATTGGCTTCGTCGTGAAGGCTGGCGAGTTGTACCCCTTTGATATCGTAGATATAGGTAGTTTCCGTCGGCGCATAACTACGGAGGACGCGGACGTCCGGTAAGTTGCGAAAACTAATTGCCAAGCCGACCAATCCACCAGCGACGATCGAACTAGCAAGCATAGTGACGCCTAAGATCGTCCCGCCCGCAATTTGCCCGATCCCGCCGAAGAAGTTACCCTTTTTGGGTTTTGGCCCCATCGGTTCGGGTTGCTGTTCTGGGTTCTGTTTTTTTAAAGCTCTAGAAGACACTAGGATCTTTCTCTCTTAAAATTAGGGACAATCAATTCCGAGTGGACGCTGGCGATCGATGCTGTAGCAATCGTAGACGATTTGTCGCCGCTGCCGGTGGAGTGGTAGCTAGAAATATCGATCGGGATCTAAAAATATTTCAGTTTTGGTAAATAACTATAATAAGCTTAACTTGCAACTATTTCGAGATCCGTTCGATTTTCATCCTTAATATATGACTGTGAGTGTATCCGTGCCAGACTCAAATCGGTTCGAGTGGTTATTTCGGGGCGTGAGTGAGATTTTCCCCCATCAACCTCAGTCGATCGATCCGGCAGAAAATCTCGCTACTCGACTGGCGCAAACCGACCGACCATTGCGGGTGAAGCTGGGGATCGATCCTACTGGCGCAGATATCCATCTCGGTCATAGTATTCCCCTGCGCAAGCTCCGAGCGTTCCAAGATGCCGGACATACGGCGGTACTCATTATCGGTGACTTTACCGCCCGGATCGGCGATCCGACGGGGAAATCGGAAGTCCGCAACCAATTGACTCCCGCCCAAGTGACCGCCAATGCCGAGGCTTATCTCGATCGCGTGCGCCCGATCCTCGATTTTGAGACGCCGGGACGCCTGGAAGTCCGTTACAACTCGGAATGGTTAGCCAAGTTAGATCTGGGTCAAACCCTCGAACTGCTATCGACGATGACCGTCGGTCAAATGCTGGCCAAAGAAGGCTTCGCGCTCCGCTACGAGCAAGAAACACCAATTTTCATCCATGAATTTCTCTACCCCTTGATGCAGGGCTACGATTCGGTCGCCGTCCAGGCTGATGTCGAACTCGGCGGCACCGACCAAAAGTTTAATTTAGTTGTCGGGCGAGATTTGCAGCGTCATTTTGGCCAAACGCCGCAATTTGGTTTGTTGATGCCGATCTTGCTCGGTACCGACGGGGTGCAAAAAATGTCCAAATCTCTAAATAATTATGTGGGCTTGGGCGAGGATGCCCTGAGTATGTACTCCAAGCTAGAGAAAACGCCCGACAACATCATCAAAGATTACTTTACGCTCCTGACCGACCTAGAGATCGTTGGCGGAGCCTCTCAGCATGAGAATCGCCTGCCAGCGAACCCCAGAGAGGCGCAGAAACTCTTGGCTTTAACAGTAACTACTCAATATCACGGACAAGATCGAGCCGCTCAAGCCCAAGCCGACGCGATCGCCCTAGTTACCAAACCAGGTCAAAATGCTGGTGGCGACAGCATCCCCGAATTTTCATTAGCGGCTGTGAGTTTTCCTGCCAAGATCTTCCAACTTTTAGCGGCTAGTGGGTTGTGTTCTGGTAGTAACGATGCCAAGCGGCAAATTCAAGGCGGTGCGGTTAAATTGAATGGAGAATCGATCGCAGATATTGAATTAACCTATGACGATGCATCTTCACTAGTCGGAAAAGTATTGCAGGTTGGCAAAAAACGGTTTAAAAAGTTAGTAGATTAGTCTCGATCGACTTATCCTGGTGAATCGATCTTTACTCCCAACAACGCCCGATTGCTTCAAAATCATCGAGAAGGGTAAAAATTTCTCGAACGTAATCTTTGGTCGTCCACTGATTTGCCCTTTTCAAACCACTGTCGATGAGATTTTGACGCAGGATAGAGTCTGTAAATAGAGTATTTATAGCAGCAGCAATTTCCTCCGGATGCTTGGGATCGACGAGTACAGCGGCATCCCCTAATTGCTCTGCTGCGCCGGAGACATTGGCGGCAATAACCGGACATCCCAACGCCATCGCTTCGAGTGGCGGGAGATTATCCGGGCCAAAAAACGACAGAAAAATTAGGGCAAAAGCATTGCGATAGAGTGGTGCCATATCTGCTTGCGGCACGAATCCCAGGAAAGATACTTGTGCTGATAGGTCTAGCTCCTGCACGATCGATTTAACATAGGATTCATTGCCTTTGTCAGAGCCAACTAAAACTAATGGTAGTGCTAGATTGTATTTTTCTTTTAAACATTTAATCGCTAATAGCAAATTGACATGATTCTTGTGCGGCCAAAATTGAGCCGGATAGAATAAATATCGATCGGGAAGATTGTAGGCGATCGAGATATCTCGATCGTCTGGCGGATCGGTTAATGCCAATTGCGGTGTGAAAAAAGGAATTACCCTAATTCTCTCGGCAGGAACCTGATAAAATCTTTGAATTTCTGCCTTACCCGTCTCTGTTCCGGTAATAATAAATGCCGCACGGCTCAACATTTTGGCATAAAATTTCTCCCGTTTGTCCCATTCACCAGAGGCACTAACTTCGGGGAAATATGATTGAAGTTTATGTTGTAAATCCCACACCGTAGTGATGTAAGGATATTCCATAGTAGGGCAATTGGGTGTTAGCGATAAAATGATGTCGATTCGATCTGTTTTGAATGAATTTAATGTATATTGTTTGTGCCAGCGTTCGACTAAATAATTACCGATCGAGTCCGATAATCCATATGCTATATTTCTTGCCAAGCCTAATATTTGCGACTTAACCTCTTGTTTGGCAGTAATTTGAGTAGGCACTGTCTGAAGAGTAGGATCTAATCTATATTTCGATCCCGGTCGATTTGATGCGTACAAAACAAATGTATGTTTACTTTCAGCATAGGATTTTAATAGGGTATCGAGTAACTGGTGCTCAAAAGTATAACTTCCCCCAGTTTCAGGGGTATAGCTACTCACAAATAAAGCTACTTTCATTTAATTTCTAACTAAAAAATAAACGCCCCAGGTATCGAGTCCCGCTTGTCGATCGGTCAACCACTCTCGACAATCGACGATCTGCATTTGTAATTGGCTTAATAATAATTCTAATTCGGGCTTAAATAAGTAGCGCATAGTGTGGGTTTCGCTCAGTTCATCGATCGCACTACTAGTTTTGTCTTTAACGAACGCATGATAATTAACATCTACTAAATTTTCGTTCGGATACACGATCGGTTCGGCAATTCGTGTTACTTGAATCGAGTCATTTTCGAGCCGCTTAACTCTCACCGTTGGCGGATCGCTCAGGACTGTAGGGCCATACCAGACATCAAAGATAAATAATCCCCCTGGCTTGAGATGCATTTTTGCTGTCGTAAATGCCGCCAGTAAATCTGCATTAGTAGTTTGATAACTAATGACATGAAAGAGCGAGAGCACCACATCAAACTGACGATTCTCATGCTGAGAGGCTACGCCAACGAATCTGACTTGTCGGAGATCGCCTTGACTAAATTCTAATCTTGTTGCTAATTCTGGGGCGAGTCGATCTCGGCGATCGCGGGCATGTTGTAACATCTCTGCACTCAGATCTACCCCGCAAACGCGATAGCCTTCCTTGGCTAATAACATCGCATGATTGCCAGTTCCACAGCCGAGTTCGAGGATAGTAGTTGCAGCTGGTGCGTTAGCTCGAATCAATTGATGAATAAACTGAGTTTCACCAATGTAGTCTTTATCCTGATATAACAGATCGTAATAATGCGCATAATTACCAAACACAGTCACGATCGTACTCCATTAGTTAATTTAAAATAAAACCCGTGATAGCAAGGGACATCTACCTCAGGGTGGAAGGGAATATAACACTTGTCTACATTATCTTCCCAGCTATCGATTAGCTCATAGCCAATTAAGGTAAATGACTGGATAAACTCACTCCAATTAAATATATACTGCGGATAAAAAACTTTCCCTCCATTCTGAAGCGTGACAATCTTTTTCCCTTCATACAATCCTAGTCTATTAATTAATAGGTGCTGGGGTTTTCGATCTAAAGCATTCATTTTATCAGTGATGTCCGATTGGTGATACTGAATCGATCCAGATGCCAAAAAAATATCGCTACCACTAGCTAATTGCAAATCAGTAGTAAAAGTCAATCGCGGATCTCGATTTTGCGATCTGCCAAGTTTAACTATTTCTGGCAGATCGCAGACAATCCAGCTCAAGTTACTGGGAAAATCAAGGTAATTGGCATAACTTAAAAAATGAATCCCTAAATTACCACCAAAGTCAAAAATCTCGATCGGATCG
>NZ_JANPGM010000013.1:0-2129 GCF_031423935.1 Chamaesiphon sp. VAR_69_metabat_338 | reverse complement strand
CACCACCAATCCATAAATGCCAATACAAAATAGCGCGGCAGCTAAAATCAAAAAATATTGTAATTGCAACATGATTTAAGTAGTAATTATTCTAAAAATTTCCGGTTCGGGTGTGCGTATCGATCGTGTTAAACATTCAGCGATCGGCTAAAAGTGGGTGTAAATATTTATTAAACAGATAATGCCTAAAACCTAGATGGTGGGCACTGCCTACCCTAAGTTTTCTAAACGCTACTACGCTTTCTATATCCGCTCGGTGCGTTACGGTACGCCATAACACACCCTACAATATTCGATCGACTATCAATTATCAACTATCAATTATCAACTATCAATCATCTACTTATCCACTCCCGCCAACTCGCGCGGACGCTCTGGTAGTGTGAGGCTATCTGGTGTCGAAGTTACCCCAGAGACAGTATTGGGCAAGAAATCGCGACGAGCGAGAATAATTGCGCCTACCATCGCCATCAATAACAGCACCGAAGCTAGCTCGAATGGTAATAGGAAATCAGTGAAAAAGTGCTTGGCGATCGGCACGATCGAACCAGTCATCGGAGCTGTTAATGTGGAAAGTTTCCACGGTGTAATCAGCGAAACCGTACTTAAAAGTGCAAAAATGCCTACACAAACTAAAGCCGTTGCGCCCTGACGCACCCAGCCATTTTTCATTGGCGTGAAATCTTCGCGCTTGTTCACCAACATGATTGCGAAGAGAATCAACACATTCACGGCACCAACGTAGACCAAGATCTGCGCTGCCGAGACAAAATCAGCATTGAGCAGAATATAGATACCTGCGATGCTAATAAATACTCCGCCTAATAAAAAGGCTGAGTAAACAATATTCGCAAACAGAACTACGCCTAAAGCAGCTCCCAACATTAGCAGTGAGAGAATTCCGAATGTGACTAACTGAACGCCTTCAGCAATTTGCATGTTTGTTATGGATGAGTTGTGCTCGAATCTGAAAAAACTTTAGTGTTGCCGATGGCTTCAAGCTATCAGCAGTTAGCCATCGCTATTGCTGTTAGCGCGTTGGGAGCCAGCCGGTAGATCGTGAGGTTCCATCACACCTTTGGGCAGATAAGCCATCGTCCGCAGTGCCGTAACCATCGGATCGTCAGTCACTTTCGTCGGCAGACGTCCGAGCGCAACACTGTCATAGTTGAGATTGTGTCGATCGAATGTCGCCATCTCATATTCTTCGGTCATGGACAGACAATTAGTCGGACAATATTCGACACAATTGCCGCAGAAGATACACACGCCAAAATCGATACTGTAGCTATTGAGTTTCTTTTTCTTGCTAGCTTTATCAAATTCATAGTCAACGACGGGTAGGTTAATCGGACATACCCGCACGCAGACTTCGCAAGCGATACATTTGTCAAATTCAAAATGAATCCGTCCCCGAAATCGTTCGGAGGGAATCAGCTTTTCATAAGGATACTGAACGGTTACTGGTCGCCGCTGCATGTGATCGAAAGTCACAGCCAGTCCTTGACCGATATACTTAGCAGCTTGTGCTGTTTCTTTACCGTAATCGACAACTTGTTTGAGGAATTTCAGCATGGGGAGTTGGGAGTTGGGAGTGCGGAGTTGGGAGTTGGGAGTTGGGAGTTGGGAGTTGGGAGCGGGGATTTGGGAGTTGGGAGTTTGTGCTACTTGTTTCTCTACAAGCTCTCTCTTATTTTCATCTTTTCTCCTAACTCCCAACTCCGCACTCCGAACTGTATATCAGCCACCAAAAGCATTTGGAAATGCAAGCTTCAGTGCGGCGGTAATAAGTAAGTTAGCTAGTGCTACTGGGAGCAGGAATTTCCAACCGAGATTGAGGAGTTGGTCGATGCGGACGCGGGGGACTGTCCAGCGGGTGAGGATAGCGATAAAGACTAAGAAATAGGCTTTGAAGATCGTCATCGCAATACCTAGTGAGGCATCGACAACTTGTACCCAGGAGGTTGACGGATCGACCCCGATCGCATTGCTCAATAACTCGATCGGAATCGGACTCGACCAACCACCGAGATAGAGGATGGCGACCAGCAGTGCCGACAGGACGAGGTTAACGTAAGAAGCAATGTAGAACAGGGCAAATTTCATCCCCGAATATTCGGTCTGATAGC
>NZ_JANPGM010000012.1:0-11913 GCF_031423935.1 Chamaesiphon sp. VAR_69_metabat_338 | reverse complement strand
TAGATCTGCGGCATCAAGGATGACTACAGCCGATCGATCCTTCTTACCGTCATAAATCATCAAAATCAGCCAGCCATCGTCCTCCTGAGTGCTACCAGGACGCGGTACGAATACGGGTTCGTTGACATATCCGGTTGGGGCTGCCGTCCATAACTGTTGTGCGCCAGTTTCGCGATCTAATTTGAGGATACTTTGGAGGGGTGCATTACCATCGAGAGTTTGAGCGGCACCGAGATAGACGTAGCGATAGGGATTGCCGACATTGGCGGGATTAATGGTGGGGAATTCGCAGCAGCGGGGTTCGACGAGGTGACTAGCAACGCGATTGGTTGCCAGATCTAATTCAAACCGCCACAATTGTCCTGGGGTGAGTGTCCCAAAATCGATCTCGCGGAAGTCTTTATCGGGTTCGACTTCGGGAAAAGTCGGATAGGCGATCGAATCGATCGAGATGTTACCATCATGCTCGAAAGCATTGGCGTGATGGAAGACAAATCCCGATTTGGTTTCGAGGGTGCGAACTGGTTCGCCACTGCGTGGATTGCGGGGGATGACAATAATTTTCGTCGGTTTTTCGGGTTGAAATTTGACACATTCACCCGCACCTTTGAAACCAAATAAGAATGGGAACGGATTAAAACCGACGGGATTTTGGAAGAAGATACAATAATTCGGAGTCATCGCAAAATCATGGATAAAAGCAAATCCAGGGATTACATATGAATGCTCCTCAACTACCTTACCATCGAGATCTAATTCATAGATCGTAATGCCGGTTGCGAGTCCATTTTTGTCGAATTTACCTGCCTTTAAACCAAAGTTAACCATCCGCTGTTGAATCGGATCGAATAACGGATGTGCCGCAAATGGATCGCCAGGTTTGAGGGTATTATTTAAATACTCAATCCCTAATGTGTCCAGAGTTTGGGGATCTAAGCGATGAGGTTCGGCGGCTTCCCATAGCGCGAGTAATTTACCACCCCAATAGATGACTTGAGTGTTGGCAATATTCTTGAGATTGATATCAAAAGCATTGCTCAACCAACCGCCCGCCTTCTGAGTCCCAAACACGCCACGATAGAGGAATTTTCCAGCGGCTTGTTCGGCCAGATAGGCTTCAGTGCGGACGAAGCGATTGCGAAAGTGGGCTTTGCCATGTTGGATCGTAATCCGACAAATCATCCCATCGCCATCAAAGGGATGTCGCACTGACTCATCATTAATATCAAGCAATCCCGGCCCATTCCGAAATAATGTCCCCTCTAAATCTTGGGGAATTTGACCTTCAATTTCGGTAATTTGATAGTCGTACTCTTGTTTTTGCGATCGATAGCCTTGTTTCCATTGTTCTAAGTCGTACGGCAGTGGAGTGGCTGAAATTTGCATATTATTTAGAGACGATCGGGAGCTATGTGTAGTAGTTTAATCTAAATGAAATTGAATCTAGAATGGTCTAGTTGGCGGTCTCAATCGAGCTAGCTGGGGATAAATATCTCAATTGAAATTTGCCAAAACCTACTTATATTCTATGAATTCTCTGGATTAGTTTCAAGGAGATCTGGCAATAAATCGGGAATAAAAGATTGGTTGCCAACGATGCCGGTTGGTTGATGCTCGATCGCACTCGATGGTGGAATCGACTTGAGCGTATTTGTAGTTAATTGAGCTTCTTCGCTGGGCAGGAGATTGATAAATATCAGTGGCAACATACTACCGAGATTGGTAATTAGAACTAGCAGCCATAATTTGTCGAAGTTAGTATCTGTAACTCCGAGTAAGTGGGTCAGAATTGCGCCACCTTCTTTCGATACCAAACCAGATAAATTTAAAACCGACATCAGTAGTGCGAATAAAGTCGCTTCAATTCCCGGCGGACATAATTTTGCTGCCAATACTAAAACAGGCATGAATGTCAGTTGCCCCATGACTGTCAAGATCAAGCTATCGCCAAGGGCAAACCAATGGTCGTCGATACCGATCGATCGATTAGTATGAGTCACTAGCAATAGTGCTGTCAAACCCAGTAGCGATGAAATTAATGTCGTCCAGATAAAGATCTGCCGGAACGGGATGGTTTTGAGAAAGCGTTGGAACAACCATACGCCTAGTAATGACGCCAAACTCGTCACCAGTCGCACCCGTCCGAGAAACTCGGGAGTAAAGCCCAATTCATTAGTACTGAAGTAAAAAAAAGCAGACTCCGCTGTCGGCGTACACTGCCAGATAAATAAGAACAGCGTCGGCATCCAAATAACTTTTTGGGTCAATGCCTGCCACAATTGCTGCATCTGCTCTTTGACGACTGTTGGGCGATGGCCATCTGCTAGGGTGACCGGCTGCTCGTCAATCCACACCGCTGCTGCGGAAACTAACAGCGGGAACGCCGCCGTAAAAGCAAAGACCATGCGGGTACTAAAATGTTGGAGCAGTAAGCCACTAAAATAAGCCGTCAATAATCCACCTACTGCCGATGCACCCCAACACAAAGCTTGCAGCGAACCAGCTTTGGCAACCGACTCGGTTCGCGCCCGTTCGACAATCAACGAGTCTACGATCACATCGCTAAATGCAACTGAAAGTGAGGTAATTGAGATCGCCAACGTCGCGGCAGCAGCACTGTGTACCAGATTTGCCAAACTCAACCAAGCGGCTACACCCAACAAGCCCGACAAGATCAGATAAGGTCGTCGGCGATAACCAAAGATTGGCAAACCATCAGAAATAAAACCAAATAGCGGTTTGACAACCCACGGTAAGGCCGCGATGCCCATCAGTGCGGCTACTTCGGCTGGCGATAGTGCGAGTTCGTCTTTGAGGAAAAAACTGACCGCTAGTCTAGAGATGCCCAAAATGCCCTGCACCATATACACCAGCAGAATTGCCAGCAGTTCGGGACTCGGTTGGTGTCCAAACAAGATTTTGGTAACTAGAGGATGAGAGTCGATCTCTGACGATTCGGAACGATCGGTCAGCATTATTAAAAAATGTTACGCGATATGTTAAATCCTATGGTAACTCATCTTCACAAAGCGATCGAGCGATCTGGGTGGAAAATGTTTTGAGTTGGGAGCGGGGAGCGGGGAGAGATATAAAGTATGCTCGGCAATAATTGCGTTATTGGCGTGCAGGCGTTCAAAGTGCGATCGTAAAACTATCCCGCCGATGAAAATCAGCTTCCGTACCAGTGTGAGTTAATGCCCAATAGCTAATTTCAGCTTGATTAGACTTAATTACTGCGGTAACTGCAACTTCTAACTTCAGATCGTTTTTAATTAACTTACCTAAGTTAAATTCTAGTTTTAGTATTAAAGAATTTGCCGATCGATTGATGGTATATGGCAACAATTCAAAGGCGATTTCCGACCGTAAACCCTGTCGATAATCATCGAGGACATATACATTCCAATCGCCAGTAGGAGCGAGATTAAATTCCCAATAATTAGGAGAGCCGGCCACGCCAATAAAGAACTCAAAACAGGTAGCAGTCCAAAGGTCTAGCTTCCGTGTGGGCGAACCTGTCGGCGGATCGATCGAGATAGCATTGAGATCGCCTCGCACTAAGTATTCGATCGCTAGTAAGTCATCATGACGATCGATCCGACCGCTGATTTCGATTTGGGGAACGATCCGATCTGGCGGAAACGGATGGAGCTTAAAATTACTCATGCGCGCAGCTCCTCAATAATCGATCGAATCTCTAATTCTTGCGCTTCAATACTGGCAGTTAATTGAAATTGCACTAAGGCTCGATCGAGATTGTGGGTTGGGTATTTAACTTTAAAATACACATTGCCGGCCAAATAATCGGTAAAAAATCGCAAACCCAATTCAAAAGCAATCAACCGAATCCCATCGAATAAATATGCATAATCATCCTCGGTGAGGAAGCCGCTGGCTTGGGATAAATAGCCCTGTAAAATCGCCCGACACATCTGGGTATCGAATTGAACCCGTTCCCACTCCTGTGTTTCTTCACCGAGCGGATTGCAACCCGATCGCAGACAATCGCCGATATCGTAGTGTATCAGCCCAGGCTTGACCGTATCGAGATCGATAATGCCGATGCCCCGTTGGGTCGTAGTACAAATCAGCACGTTGTTCACTTTAGGATCGCCGTGAATTAGCCTCAATGGCAGCTTGCCAGCACTTTTGGCATCTTCTAACACGCGCGCCCATTCCTGCCGCTCGCGCACGAAATTCAGACAATGTTCGACAGATCGATCGATTGTCACTTCAGTCGTCGGTAGCACCTGGTGGTAAGCTGCCAAATATGCGGGCGTAATGTGAAATCCTGGTAAAGTATCGGCAAATCGATCGGGATCGAGATCGCTAATCGAGGCATGAAATTTACCCAACGCATAGCCGACTTCGCGCCCATGTTCGAGATCTTGGATGAGATCGATCGTTTCCGAACCATCGATAAAGCTAATCGCCCGCCAATAAGCACCATCGGGTTCGATCCAGTGGTCGCAATCATCTCTAGTCAATAATACGCGCGGTACCGCCCACCGCCGTTCTACATTTGTGGGCGAGTGCAATAATTTGGCACTGATATGTTCGGTTAAAATCCGCATATTCTGCATCACCAAGGCTGGTTGTTGAAAAACATGCGTATTAATCCGTTGCAACACAAAATGCGGCTCGCGATCGTCGGCGATCGTCACCAGAAATGTATCATTGATATTGCCGCTACCAAAGGCTTGCACTGCCGTCACTGGCTTAGCTGCCGCGAATTGTTGGGCGATATTAGTTAGTCGATCCAATGTAGATAGAGGGTAGAGGGTAGTAACGCACCGAGGGAAAAGAAGGGAAGAGAGGGGAAGAGAAGGGAATAAAAAGGAACTGGTTGGGCCAATTATTAAGCCAGCTTAATTAGCAACTGATTGAGTCGATCCCTTAACTGTCGATTTGTTTTCGAGGGATTCCACCAGCGATTTTTCTTCTAGTGCTAATGAATTGTGCTCAGTCACCATCAGATTGTAAGCATCGGTTTGCCCCTTAAGTTGAGAGACTAAGAGATTGTAACTTTGAACTCGCTGATTAAAAGTAGCAACACGGCCACTATAATCGCTGTTGGGACTAGCCAAAATCGCTGCTTTGAGATCGCTGCGTTCTGATTCTACCCCTTGTGCCTCCTGTTTCACCTGAGCCGCTAATCGATCTAGCTCCGATCTGCGACTAGTCAATTGTTGGCTGAGGCTTTTGGTTTTGTCACGGAGTGCGGTAAATACTCCTTCATACCGTTCCGACAAAACCACGATCGTCAATCGATTTGTAAAATATTGCTGGTAATGTGCCTCTAACTCGGGACTGAGATCGCGCACCTCCGTGCCCAAGATCGAGTGCAGTTCGCTATCGACCGAGTTGGGATCTTGCTGGTTATAAGTATCGACTAGTTTGAGAATGCGTGAATTTTGAAGCTGAGCGAGTACCGATCGTAATTTTTGGTTGAGTTGAGATTGTTGAAACAGCGACATTCGCTGATAAGCGGCATGTAACATTTCATGCGCTGCTGTAACTTCCATGACGCCATCCAAACGCGGATCGGTGACAGCTTGTAAAAAAATTCCTTTGGTAGTGACATAGCAACCCAGGACGATCGTATGTTCGGAGCCTTTACAGAGATTCAGGGATGATTTGCGCGTTTCGATCGTCGGTTGATTGACATAGAATAAATGTCTGGCCGCATCGGTCATCGTCGTCTTTGTCGCCATCGCCGCAACATCTGGCGGTGGCTGATAGCCCATCAGTCTCACTACATCTACTAATTCTTGAGTAAATCTAATGCCCACGATCGCGACCGAGATCGCCATTGCCATAACGAGATGGCGTTTGAGTCGTTTCATAGCGATCGATCGAGTTGGTAATGAAAAAGTGGCGATACATGTCGAATACTACTTTAACAGGAGATTGTCTCGACCGGCACCACCACAGCGGCGATTTCCAGCGCACGATCGCGTCTTAACTTATGGATGCGTTCAGGTTTGTTAATCTTCATTGCAAGCGGTTAAGTAAAGTCGAGCGAGTATGATAACTTTTGAGTAAAGCCGGTTGAGTTATCGATCCTTAAAATTAAGTTTTTTACCAAGAGTAATTCAGTGATGGAGAACAATCTCGCCCAGACTGCCCTAGAAAGCCAACTAGCAGCAGGTGAAGAAATGAGTTACTATGTAGCCCACCTTCAAATGCACATGGCCCTCCAAGCTCGTAATCTGGTGCCCACGCTGACTAATGCTGCCGATAGTCGCGAACAGTTCCTCTATCAGACGCAAGCCCATTTTGAAAAGCTCGCCTCGCGCCAAGTTTAGACCGATCGAGGGCTAGAGCTAACTATCTGTGTCGAGCATTTCGGCCTTCGGGTTCCGATCGAGATACCAATTCCCTAGCGTTTCGTGGAGCTTGACGACATTACCGATCACCGCGATCGATGGGGCTTCAAATTGTTGGGCTGCTACTCGATCGACGATCGTCCCTAAGGTGGCGACTAGTTCTTGCTGGGCGGGAGTAGTCCCCCAGCGCACTAAGGCGATTGGTGTCTCCTGCGCCAATCCGGCGGCAATTAATTCCCGCGCGATCGCATCGAGATTGCGCACACCCATGTAGACGACGATCGTCTCCGCACACTGAGCGATCGCGCTCCAGTTAACGCCAGGACGGTATTTACCAGCCATCTCGTGTCCGGTCACAAAAACTACCGAAGAACTGTAATTGCGATGGGTCAGGGGGATGCCAGCATAGGCTGGAGCCGCAATTCCCGACGTCACGCCAGGTACGACTTCAACGGAGATCCCCGCCGCAATCAGATCCTCCATTTCTTCGCCACCGCGTCCGAAGATAAACGGATCGCCGCCTTTAAGTCGGACGACCACTGGATACTCGCGAGCTTTACTGATTAATAATTCAGTCGTTTCACTTTGCAGCAACGAATGTCTGCCCATCCTTTTCCCCGCGTCGATTTGCTCCGCCTGGGGCGAGATTTTGGCCAAAATTTCCGGACTGACTAAGGCATCATAAATCACCACATCAGCCGATTCTAGCAAGATCTTGCCCTTGAGGGTCAACAAACCCGGATCTCCAGGCCCCGCACCAACTAAATAAACTTTACCAACGGTGTCTGTCACTTAACCTCTGTCTGGATATGAAAATATTTGTTTAGATGGATCGCTAATCGATTCTCCGGTGGAGACGCTACGCGAACGAGTCCAGCAGCAGATTGCAGATGATGGTCACTAATTCTGGACTATTCCCAATCGGTTCGCCCAAAGTTAATTCGACCTGTGGTAGCTGCGTTCTCAATTGTGCCACTGCGGCGGCGATCGCGTCAGTGATGCCACCCGCAAATAAGAAGTACGGTAAGATCTCAATTTTGTCGGCACCTGTGGCGATTAATTCTGTTACCCGATCGGTCAAGCTCGGCGGCACCGACCAATAAGCAGTGTGTACGCCTAACCTCGCAGCCAAATCTTCGACGGGCTGATTGCCACCCGATCGCCGACTGCCGTGGGCTAATATCATAGTTCGATCGATCGAGCCAGAACGGTTCTGTGCGAACACATTGGCAAGATCGGGATGGGAGCCTAGAAATGGAGCCAAGATCGACTGGATTTGTCCGCGCGCATTAGCCAGTGCCACCTCCGCCGGAATATCCTCGATCGCATGGACGCCAGGAATTAAAAATAACGGTAAAACCACCACTCGCTCGATCCCGTGCTGGGCGTATTTACTGGCGAAATCGCCAATTTGAACGTGCAACGGTGTTTCACTCAGTTCCAGTTGTGCCGTACCCACAACAACTGGTTTGCCAGCAGTTTGAGTTGCTAGTAAACTAGTCGCGACTTGCTGCGCCAACTGACTAGCAGCAATTTGGGGACGCGGATCGCGACTGCCATGAGTTACCAATAAATAAGCGTCAGTCACACTAGTCAATAATCAATAACGATCGGACATTAGTTATAACATCAATGGCGATCGGGTAGCTAGTGCGACTATTTCGTCAAATCTAGCCGCTGTTTGCCGAGCTTTCGCTTGAGTCTGGCTCCCAATCCGATCGCCAGTCCGATTCCCAGCAAACTACTCGGTTCGGGCACTGGCGCAGCATTTGTAGTCAGGGAAATCCGCTGGATATCCACACTCGCACCAGCCGAAGTGGTATCGTCGCCCAAGAAAATAAAGTTGGGCTTGGCATAGACAGCCGTCACTGCTCCCGTTGCTGCCGCTGTATAGTCGCGCAACGCGCCACTGAGCAGTGTATCGGCACCACTCGTGAGCGTATATTGACCGGCATTACTACCGCCTAAAACATTGAGGTTATAGGTAGTTAAAGCACTCAGTGTCGAACCAATATTCGTCTTTTGTTCGCCGATCGAGTTAAAACTAGCATCATTTTGCGAAAAAATGTCAGTATCTCTAAACCCGATCTCGATTCCGCGCCGATCGCTACCTAAGACGATCGCGCTAAAACCCGCCCGATATGAACTAGCATTGGTTTGGGAGTTAATTTTGACGGTAAAACTGAGCGTGTATCCAGCATCGTTATCTAATCCTGCCGGAAATGCTGGATTGAAAAAACCGCTCAGATCGGTTTTGTAATTCGTATAACCAGCTTGAATAACGTTATCACTACTCGTATCCAATCTTGTGACCCCACCAGTTGCCGTGGGGACACCGATACCGCCACCAAAAAAATTTAAGTAGGGACTCGCGCCACTAGTTGGCGATCCTCCGAGCGCGCCATCGTAGAGTACTGTCGTTACTGCTCCAACTCGATCGCCACTACCGCCAGCAATTGCGCCGATTACTGCCATCCCCGCGATTAATCCCCAATATTTTAGCTGCATATCCGACACCTGTTAGCTAGTTAAAAGATAGACTTGTCACTATTATGCTCGTGCAGCTGCCAGATCGAGACTAACTTTAATAAAGATTACATAAATTTCAACCAGTGTCGATCGCGACCATTCTCGATCGACCATTTTGGCGTAAAATTTGGCTGTGGCGAAGATCTCTGCAATTATTTTCCCCTAAAGCCTAAAGCTTAAAGCCTAAAACCCATGGGAGTGTTGAAGTATGAGCTACGATTTTAAGGCCCTTGCCCAGCTCTACCGCCAGACGCTGCTCGATAATGTGGTGCCCTTTTGGGAGCAAAACTCGATCGATTGGGAGCAAGGTGGTTACTATACTTGCCTCGATCGATCGGGACGAGTCTACGATACCGATAAATTTATCTGGCTCCAAAATCGGCAGGTGTGGACGTTCTCGATGTTATACAATCGTGTCGAACCGCGCCCAGAATGGCTGAAAATTGCCGGACATGGCGCGAGCTTCTTGGCCGAGCACGGGCGCGATCCTCAGGGTAATTGGTATTTTGCCCTCGATCGATCGGGACAGCCCCTCGTGCAGCCGTACAATATCTTCTCAGATTGTTTTGCAGCGATGGCTTTCAGTCAATTTGCCCTCGCCGATGGCGAACCCTGGGCGAAGGATGTCGCGCTCCAAGCCTATCAGAATGTGTTGCGGCGCAAAGACGATCCCAAGGGTCGCTACAACAAAACCTACCCCGGTACGCGATCGCTCAAATCTCTGGCTGTGCCGATGATTTTGGCTAACCTGACGCTAGAGATGTCCTGGTTATTACCGAGTACCGAACTCGATCGCGTTTTGGATCTGACGGTGCAAGAAGTAATGACCGACTTTCTGGACAAAGAGCGCGGCTTAATGTTTGAAAATGTCGCCCCCGACGGCAGTCATGTCGATTGTTTTGAGGGTCGATCGATTAATCCCGGGCACGGGATCGAGGCAATGTGGTTCATTATGGACATCGCCAATCGCCGTCAGGATACTGCGACGATCCACCAAGCTGTCGATGTGGTGCTAAGTATCCTCAACTTTGCTTGGGACGAACGCTATGGCGGCATCTATTATTTTATGGATGCTGACGGGCACCCCCCCCAACAGTTGGAATGGAACCAAAAATTGTGGTGGGTGCATGTCGAAACCCTCGTCGCTTTGGCAATGGGTTATCGACTGACTGGGCGCGAGGAGTGCTGGACGTGGTACCAAAGAGTGCATGAGTATACCTGGAGTCACTTTGCCGACCCCGCACATGGGGAGTGGTTTGGCTATCTCGATCGACAAGGCGAAGTATTACTGGATCTCAAGGGCGGAAAATGGAAAGGGTGTTTTCACGTGCCCCGCGCCTTACTAATGTGTTGGCGAGAGTTCGAGCAATTAGCAGGCTAAGAGATAATTTTTAACACCACTCCGCCACTTGGCTGAAAAAAGTTGTCCCATCGCTCGATCTCACGCGTCAATGGAATTTTGCCAGTCATAATTGTTACAGGTGAGATCGAGCGTCGCTTGTCTCACGATTGCAGGATCGACAATCCGATCGATAATCCAAGTGTGAAGATGTAGTAAAAATCACTAATTGGATTAAGTAGTAGTAATAGCTAGATTTGGTTTGAATCTATAATACTATTGGTGAAGTACCCTCGCCTCACAGAGGACACCATCCCCTCCCTGCTTCGCTAGAATTCCGCTGAATCCGTTAAATTAGGCATCAAGCTATCTTTTCGTCCGGTTGAGAGGGCAACTCGATCGAATAAGTAAACCACAGTTAGGTTGGCAATATCACAAATCTAAGGAATTGGACATGATTCGCATTCTCCTGGTGGATGACCAGAAGAGCATTCGGGAACGGCTGAAGTCTCTACTAGAGACAGAACCAGACTTCGATATCGTCGGCATGGTAGACAATGGTTACGACGCGATCGAGCAGGTTAAATTACTCCTCCCTGATGTCGTCCTCATGGATATGGAGATGCCCGATATCGATGGTGTCCTGGCTACCAAAATTATTTCCCATAGCTCGCTCAAAACCCGAGTGCTAGTTTTGAGCAGTCACGATAGTGATGAATATGTGGCTGACTCCATCTATGCTGGTGCGAATGGTTATATTCTCAAGGGTGCCCCCGCGCAAGAAATTCGCGATGCCGTCCGCTTTGTCAATCGCGGCTATATGCAGATTGCGCCCGGTCTATTTGAAAAATTCATTCCGCACAAAGAGCAGACGAGTGCGCTGGAATGGAAACCTAAGCCAGTTAACGATCTCCCAGTGAGCCGGATCGAGCGGGGTGGTGGCTTAGAATTATCGCAAGTCAAAACCAATAAGGCTCTCAAGAGCAGATCGGCATCTGGGATTGCGGAATTAGAGCAGCCATCAGAATTAATTTTAGATATTACAGCGTTACAAAAATCCCGCAAATCGATCGGCTGGTATCAAGCAGCCGCCTTGGTATTGGCAGGATTAGGTTTGACAGGCTCTCTCTATTTGCTCCGTCAAAGCTTGAAAAAGCCTGCCGAGACACCCGATCGCCAAGATCGCGCTCAACAGCTCCATAATCTCCCTTTTACCGGCAAGATCGAACCGCAACACATCACCAAAATTGATGCGACAATTCCAGGCACGATCTCGGCACTAACAATCAAAGTCGGTCAATCGATTAAGTCTGGCGATCGCTTAGTGACGATCCGCAATACCGATGCCGAACGTACCAATCAAACCAAAATTCTCCAGCAACAGCAACTCGATACCGAACGCCAACAAGCTCAACTTCAGCAAGCTACTCAGCAACAACAACAATTTATTCAGCAGCAACAACTGCTCTTAGGCGAACAAAAAGCCGCCGCTGGACGCGTTGCGACGCTCCAACTAGCGATCGCTAATTATCACCAAAACATCTTGCCCCTCCGCCAACAGGTGGCGACGGCAAATATTCGCGTCAATGAGATTACCACCGGCTCGGAACGCTTGCCACTGAGCCAAAAGCTCGAAGCAGTCAACCGCGCGCAATCGATTTATAGCCAAACAGCGGCTACCTACGAGCGATTAGTGCAGTATCAAAGTGAAGGGGC
>NZ_JANPGM010000011.1:0-6317 GCF_031423935.1 Chamaesiphon sp. VAR_69_metabat_338 | reverse complement strand
CGATTTCGATCGGTTTTCTGCCGATCTACTTTCACCTAGCCAGTTGACGACTAGTTATGAATTGGCTCCATGTATATCCTTGCCCAAGCCATGATGCCGTTCCGCAAGCCAGCAACGGAAACACCACGTAGATTCAGTGCCGCTCCGGACGTGCGCGTACCTTGCCAGTGCCATTCAGCCCAAGCGAAGTCATCGTGGATCGTGGCAGCGACCAAAGTTGCCCGTAAATCTGGAACCTGGACAAACAAGCCAGTCCAGTTTTCTCGGACTTGGGCTAGTCCGATGACGGCAATCTCAGGATGCAGCGGTTGTTCGCCTTTGTAGTCATTGGTGAAGCAGTTGGCGATCGCGTCAACGTCGTGTGCGTTGATGGCATCAGACATTCGTTGCAGCACAGTTGACATCTCATCTTGGGCTGGTGCGATCGTATTTTCTGTTGTGTTAGGCATTATTTTTGATTTTAGTCTCCCGCAAATTTTTCAACGCGCCGCTCCAAGCGATCGTTTGGTCGAGCATCTTGTTAACCGACTTCACTTGATGAGCAGCAGGTTTGAATACGCTAAAATCCTCGAAGTCGGTTTTGAGCGAAAGCGCAACCTGAGAGCGAACATGGGCGATTTCCAACTCACTCACGATTGCTCTCAGGTTCTCGACCGCTCGTGTTCCGCCTAATCCGCCATAGCCGACGAAACCAGCGACTTTGTTATTCCATTCGCGGTAAAGAAAATCGATCGCGTTTTTGAGTGCGCCGGATGTCGCGTGATTGTATTCTGGCGTGACAAAGACATAGCCGTCGAAGGAATCAATCTTTGCCGACCAAATCTTAGTGTGCGGTTTTGAATACTGTTCCATTGAGGCAGGCAAAGGTTCGTCTAGCAAAGGTAAATTGAAATCTTGAATATCTACCAGTTCAAACTCTGCATCTTTGCGCTCCTGCGCGACTTGCAAAACCCAGCGACTGACGGATTCGCCAACCCGTCCCGGTCGTGTGCTGCCGATAATAATGCCGATCTTAATCATGATTTGTTCTCCGCTCATTTTCTGTACCAGACACGCACACATTGAAAGCAATGGATCGTCATACCTTTACTAATCAGCACTGGGTAGACACCATTACGGACAGGCACCCCGCAGACACCATCACTTGTGCTTTCTGAACTATTTGGTAAAACAAAGGTTTCAATATTCATTACCTGGATCGTGCTGTTTTCGATCCACTGATTTACAGCACTAACGACCTCAGAAAAGGATTCATATTTGGCAGGTCTACCGAAGGGGCCTCGTTTAGTAATCCGAGGCGCAAAATATTGGCATTTAATCATTTTATTTACCACCTTAAAATTGTAGAGTTGACGATCGATTCGCCTACATCACATCCAACCCCGTCCAATAAGCGGCAAAAGCCCACATATCCGCTGTTCCCTACAGGAGAAGCTCCGCCAGCAATTGGGGAGATCGCTGGCGGAGCTTTTCCTGTGGAAAACGGCTCTATCCTAAAACTAGGGTTCGATAACCACGCCGCTCCAGTCGGTTGGCAGCACGTCGGGCATCGCGAAGACTGTAGTGGACACTATCAAAAATCCACCGCTTATCGTCACTGCTGCGGTAAGAAACACTAAACGCACGATTTCGGTAGCGACTATCTTGGCTGTCGCGATCTCGGTTGTCGCGATCTCGGTTGTCACGATTTTGGTTGTCACGATTTTGGTCGCGATCGTATTGAGCCAGCAACATACTTGGCTCCAGATCGAGGTTCGGGCTGATTTTTTTTGAATTTAGTGCTTGTGCTGTAAAGGGCGTAGTTACTACGAATCCCGTACATACCAGTGCCAGCAAAATTAGCTTTTTCATAGGATTAATTCCAAAATATAAAGTTTGGGTAGATCGATTAAATTTAGAGCTTAATTAATCGTTGGCGTAGCCTACCGGAGGTAATCGATACTTTCAAGTTAACCACCTAAATATATAAAGCACTCTCTCTAAAGACATAGGTAAAAATATCTTAATAATATAAAAATACCATGCTAATTTTTACATTGTTTCGTATATAAATTACACCAAAAATAATCCACCTGAAGACGCATGAATATCTCCCGAAAAGGCTTTGAGACATTATCTGTCTTAAATAAAATAAAAATAGATTGCGAATAACTCACAACCTCCTCACATTTAAAAGGTATGACTAATGTAAGAAAACTATGTGGAAGACGCTACAACAACCATTGGATCAGCGGAGGAAGCAGGTAGCCGAGCGATAACGCTTCCCAGATCGCGCCGATGATGAACAGTGGGAGCGTGGACAAACTCAGCCAACCGAGCTGTTGCAGCCCACGGACGTAACCCTGACGATGGTTCCGAGCACCGATCGTGGCGGGGCGAATCCAAGACCGACCGAGGATGTATGAGCCAAACATCAGGAGGGCGTAAGCTTGGAATTCGATGAGTATCGTCAGCGAGTGCGGGATTAGTCCCACCGCAATAATCGAGGTAGTCGGGGCTAGGAGCAAACCTAAAGTGAACGCCCGATACGCAAATATAGGGATGCCAGCAAAGGGAACGATTAGCGAAGGGATCACGATTAACAGCGCACCGCTCATGACGTTGACTCCCAGGATGGTCAGCGAGAACAGCCAAGAGTTATTGATTAGCGATCGGACAAGATCCGTCATTCCGCTGTTTTCCTGGGTAGCCACCTGATTTGTGCCGAGGTTGGGGAAGACAATCGCCGCTACCATCCCAGTGATGACTAAGCCATACACAATGGCGTTGATGATGAGATAGGCGCGAAAATTGTCGCGAACGATCTGGAAGGGTTTGCGAAGAAATCGCATATGTTGTGCTGATTTTACATTTTGGGTCATGTCACTTACCTGTGTATGCTTTGTTGACCTATGTTTTGATAACGAAAGCCCTTAATCCGATAGCCTCCGCTTTGCGGAATCGAAGCTCATTCTCTGTACCAGACACGTACACATTGAAAGCAATTAATTGTCAGACCCTGACTAACCATCACTGGGTAGAAACCATTACCGATCGCCACTCCGTAGACACCATCACTTGTGCTTTCTAAACTATCTGGTAAAACAATGGTTTCAACATTCATTACCTGGATCGTGCTATTTTCGATCCACTGATTTGCAACACTCACAACATCAGAAAAGGATTCATACTTGGCAGGGCCGAGGAAGGTTCCCCCTTTAGTAATCCGAGGAGCAAAATCTTGGTACTTAATCATTTTATTCACCACCTAAAAACTGTAGAGTTGACCATCATTTCAAGAGTTGATGCTAGTTCATCTGGCAAGCACTAGCATCAAGACTGTGGGCAGGTTGAAAACGACGTGGACGATGACACCGGGCCAGATCGATCCACTGCGGCGGAAGATCTCGGCACCGATAAGACCCATCAACACCGCCACAGGCAAGACAATGTTGATACCGTGAGCGAGGGCGAAAATCAGGGTGCTGCCCACAACGCCAACGAACGGGCCATAGCGCAGCAGCGCGTTAGTAACAACACCTCGGAAAAACAGTTCCTCACTAAGGGGTACGAGAAGACCGATAAACACCGTGGCTAGAATGAGGGAGAGCACGCCACCACTACCACCGTCGGCGTACATGGTCTGAGGGGTGGAGTTGTTCCCAGTGACGGCGGTGAAGGCTATGACCATCAGACCCTTGACCGCGAAGCCGACCACCCCTGCCCCGACCCCGATGAGCAGCCAACGCCAGGAGACGCGCCGCACGCCGAAAGCACTCAGGGAGCGAATCCGCAGCAGCACGGCTGCTGCAAACGCGGCGAGGGGGGCGACGACAGCCAGTGCGGCGAGGCCCAGCCCGAAGACGACGGGACTTAGACGGAGCTGTGTGAGCAGCACACCCCCTGCTATTGCGACAACCGCTAAGGTGACGAGACCGACGATGATTTCTGGCCAGTCTGGACGTGAGACTTTGTTGAGCCGAGCCGAGGACGCGGCGGGGGGCTGCCCTGACTTCTGCGGGTGCTTAGAAAAAACTTGAGGCATGGCGATAAACTCCTTCGATCTAGTTGTTGATTTACAGCGATTTGCGATCTAATCCACCACATCAAAAATTTAGGATGGTGCGTTACGCTGTCTTGTCTCGACGAACGCGAGCCGCTACGCGATAGCGACGCACACAACCTACGTGTGGTTTATTCGATCGGAATTTGCTATATCTCATATCTGTACTTTCTGCACTCTGAATATGGCAAGAGTTTTAGCACTAAAAACTAGTCTCAAACCAAGAACATTAAGCGAAAGCATTACACAGTGCAGAAAGCAGAAATTAGTGTCCCTGAATTCACTAATTAACTTCCACCTTTGGTTTTAAAAAAGTTATTTTGACTTTTCAAGGCTTCATCTAACGATTCTTGAATATACCTTACTCCTTTCAATGCTTCCGAAGTAGACGCTCTTTGTTCAACTTCTTCGGGTTTAGTAAAGTCTACTTCTTCAATCCGCTGGTTTATCCACCAAAGATTTCCGAAAGGATCCAGAATTCGACAAACCTTCTCTCCAAACCAAAGAGTGGTGATATCAGTTACTGACGTGGCTCCAAGTTGGATAGATTTTTGGTATGCCTTTTCAATGTCTTCTACATACAAATTCAAAAAGCTTGGAGTGGGTTCCCAACCGTCTCTTGAATCAAAAAGCATTACCATAGCATTTCCAATTCTTACCACAACATGGATTATTATCCCGTCTTCATTTTTTATTCTGCTGTTTGGAATTTCATCTGCATCAAATGCATTCTTCAAAAATTCGATTAGATCTGCCGACGACTGAGATATTATCCATGGCGTTACCGATGTATATTTATCGGGTACAGTTTTGATTTTTTGACCCTTATTGTTTTGCATAATTTGACTATGACACCGTAAATTCTATTGTGTAACCCTTTCATATATGTTTCACAGCTAAACAAGTTCTTGACCAAAATGATAGGGTTACTCCGTCTCGGATACATCAGCCGCAAGCGACGACCTAACTATTATTGGGCGGAAACTTTCCGCCTATTCGCCCATTTTCTTCTTTGCCATTTAATTCTCCATTCAACCTACTCATTGAAACAGATAAATTTGTCGATCTAGGTTTTGATAACGAAAGCCCTTAATTCGATGATTTGACCGCCGCGAAAACGCCAGACATCGCAGTACGAATAATCAACCGCCTTCCCGTCTTCGTCTTTCAATGTGATGTCGCCGAGTGCCGTGACAAAATCACCTTCAGAAATTAAGTTAGTGACCGTAAACTTTGGCGGCTCGATGTATGTCGCTGCCATATATTGGCGAACGGCTTCTTTTCCTTTCAGGGTCTTGTCGCCGACAAATATCCATTCCGTGTTGTCGGAACAGCTTGACAAGAGTCCTTCGTTGTTGCCTTCAGCGATAGCTGCGTTGCCCCGTTCTAAGATTGCTTTATTTTTATCGGACATCTGAATCTCTCCTTATATTACTTATAGTGTGCAGATTTTAAATGTTGTAGCCGTAACTTTGAAACATTACTACCAATTCTCTTTTTGATTCTTTGATATTGTCGATCGTCAAGTTCCCAGACACGGATTCAATCGAGTTTAAACCTTTTGCCAATCTAAGCGTGTAGAAAATATGAAATTCATCAACGAATTCTTTCAGTAATTCTTCAGTCAGACCGCCCATTCCTGCAATCTCTTTTTGCATGATGAAGAGGACACTATAAATCGTATCGGCAACGTTTTCATTGTTGGCGTAAGCGCAAAGTGCAGGCGTTGCCAACGCGTAGCGTTCGCCTTGCGAAATCGCCTCTGAGCTAGATCGATCGAGCAATTCGACAAACTTTTCAAAGGCTTGCATTCCGTGATATGTTTTACGCTCGTCCCCAGGGTTCTCTAGTATTAAATCTGATATTTCGGACTTCAAGATGTTAAGTGTGGAACGAATATTGTTCCGCTTTGATTCTTGTTTAAGTGCTTCTATTTGAATTTTGTTCGCTCGGATCTGCTGTTGGAACGATAGGTAGACCAAAATTGCCGAAACTAAACCAATAAATGGTGAAGCTACTCCACCAAGGAAATCGCCAGTTAAACCTCTGGTTGAGGCATTCTGGCTAGCACCAATTACGATCCACAGGACAACAACCACCAATGAGCTAATGGTGATGTAGGTTCTGGCAGTCATGGCCATTTTTTCTTGGTTTTTCATGTTGAACCTTTACTCCGTCTGATAGAATCCAGATTCGATAACAGTTACAGAGGCATCAGCTTCTCCTGGTTAGCCCTTAACGACTGGCTGGTAATCTAATGTGGCACGATCCCAAT
>NZ_JANPGM010000010.1:0-7958 GCF_031423935.1 Chamaesiphon sp. VAR_69_metabat_338 | reverse complement strand
TCGGCCATCCTCGCCGCCAGGGAACATCAATTCGACGATCGCATCAGTTGCGGTAATCTGCCCTTGTAATAATCGATCGACTAATACAGCAATCGGCATGTAGATTTGATTTTTGTTAGCAATCCGAACTAATACTTGAGTCGTATTTACACCCTCTGCTGTTCCTTGCAGATCTGCTAAAACTTCACTTAAATTTTTACCTTGGGCTAACCCATATCCCACCTGATAATTACGACTCAGCGGACTATTGCAAGTAGCTAACAGATCGCCTAAACCGGATAAACCATAGAAGGTTGCTGTTTTTCCACCCCAATACTGACCGATCCGAATAATCTCTGCCAAACCGCGCGTCAATAAAGCTGATTTAGCATTATTACCTAATTTTAAACCATCGCAAGTTCCGGCAGCAATGGCGATGACATTTTTGACGGTGCCAGCAATTTCTACACCTACCGGATCGTCGTTAGTATACACCCGAAATTTAGGGGAAGAAAAAATCTCCTGAACGGTATTTGCCGCATTAGCATCGTGACTGGCAACCACCGTCGCCGCTGGTAATCCTTGCTGAATTTCCAGTGATAAATTCGGCCCTGACAAGACTACAATTGGATTGTTAGGAAATGCTTGATGCCACAGTTGAGCGGGTGTCAAATTAGTCTGTGCATCCAATCCCTTAGTTGCCGTCACAATAATTTGCTGCTGCGCGATCGATCCTTGTAATCGATCGATTACTGCTCGCACGCCTGACATCGATACTGCCGAAATAATTGCCGTCCGATCTGCAATTGTATCTACTAATTGCCGATCGCTCCGGCGCGACCAAATTGTCGGTTCATAACCATTAACCTGCGTCAAATTTGCCAACGCACCACCCCAAGCACCAGCACCTATAATTGTAATTCGATCGGGCATATAGTAATAACGAGGTGGATCTTCGATCGACTGAGATTGCGGCGATCTAACTTCGATCGAGACAGCCTTATTGATAATGAATTATATCTATATCAATTTTAGCCGATTATCTCAATAATTAACGGTGGGGAAATTAAAATTCATCCTAACTTACTAATGATTAGCTCAAGCCAGACAATTAGTTAGAAGCTGATAAATCTGCAGCTTATCCAACTTTTGACCGATGCAAACAATTTGATTGCTTGGTGGTTTTGCCCATTCTCGATCTTCAATGCTAAATCTCTTACCACTAAGTTGAAAAATATGACATTTTTTACTCTCGTCAAACCACATAATTCCTTTCATTCGTAAAATTGATGATGGTAATTGATAATCCAAGAATTGTTGAAATTTCTTCAGTGAGATCGATCGAGTAGAACGAAAAGAAACTGTAGTAAATCCGTCATTCTCTAAATGCCGCTCGATCTTTGGATCTATTTCTAAGATCTGAGCTGAAAAGTTGTGATGATGAAGATTGAGGACTGCCGATAGTGAAATTTGACAATTTTGAGTATCGATCGTTCGGGCATCAGGTTTGATTTTAGCGATCTTTTGCTTCACATCGATTAATTGCTGTGCCGAAACCAGATCGGCTTTATTTACTAAAATGATATCACCATAAATAATCTGTTCGCCTACTGCTTGAACCTCCTCAATACTACTATTTAAGATGGTTTCAGCATCTACCACTGTCAAAATAGCATCTAACTGGGTCATCGATCGCAATTCTGTACCCAAGAAAGTAAGAATAACTGGGAGTGGATCGGCAACTCCTGTCGTTTCTAATATTAAATAATCGATCTCCGATCGTTTCTGTAAGATGTTATAAACAGCTTGAACTAAATCTTCATTAAGCGTACAACAAATACAACCATTTGTTAATTCGATTTGATTTTCGTCGATTGAGACTAATAGCTGACTATCAATATCAATGTCTCCTAATTCATTCACTAACACGGCAATTCGTAAACCATTGGCATTCTTGAGAATATGATTGATAAGCGTTGTTTTCCCACTACCCAAGAAGCCAGTTACAATTGCTAGTGGGAGTTTCTCAAAATCATCTAATTCATTCATTGTTTAAATAGTCCGAATCATAAATTCAAGGGAATTTAGTTAATCTTAATTCCCTTCTGAGCCGCAGCTAGTCTACAACCGTTACAATCGCAACTAAAATCACGATTAGATCGCTGTTTTTGGCGATCTAGAAATACCCGATGAATTGATATTTGGTTGAGATTCGGTGGTTGGACTGATTGGACTTTCCATTCCGTCGGCATCGGGGCGAGTTGAGGCGGAGGTGGAGATCCATTTGTCGGTAAGATGGTCATTCCCCATCCAATAGAGCTAGGAATGACCATTAACAATAGTTTGGGAGATCGGTACATTTTATACATTGGATTATCTTCCCCAAAAGAATTGAGATGTAATTAGGCTTAAATCTATTTTAGGCATAGTTTAAGTAGTTCATCTAATCGAGATAATTTGTAGAACGCGCCCTTATCTACTCAGTCTCAGCACAAATTGCTATTTTTCCTCAATCTCTCCCTGTTACTAATATTTGCCAACTTAAGTGCTGAACCTTTATGATGTTATCATAAAAATGAGAATGATTATCATTCTCTTAAAATGTAGCCATTACCCAAAATACCGATCGTGAAAATTAGCCCCAATCGCCTTCAAATCAACCGTTCGCGATGCTATCCCAGCATCGGATCGATTGTCCTAATGCTCGGTCTATTCGGCTGTCAAACCACCAATCCTCAGCAACCCAACGTAGATAGTAACCCCGCTGTCAGCCAATTTTCCGCCACATCCGCGACCCAAAAACCCAAAGTAGTAGTTACGAATACCGTCTTGTGCGATCTCACCAAACAAATTGCAGCAAATACGATCGATCTCATTTGCTTGTTGACTCCTGGTAGCGATCCGCATATTTACAAAATTACACCAGCAGCCCGAAAATCGATCGAGGAGGCCAAATTAGTGATGTATGGTGGTTATAATTTCGAGCCAGAGTTAATCAAAGCTATTAAAGCAAGCTCAAACCCCGCTCCCAAAATAGCCGTATATGAAGTCGCCATACCTCAGCCCCAAAATTTTGAAGAAGATGGTAGAAGTACTACCGATCCTCATGTCTGGCATAATGCTCGAAATGGAGTCAAGATTGCCGCAACAATTGGCACTAGTCTGGAAAAACTTATGCCCACACAAGCCACAACCTACCAGCAAAACAGCAGAAAATTAACAACCGAGATCGATCGAATTGATGCCTGGATTAAATTGCAAATAAATACAATTCCCACCGATAACAAGATTTTATTTACGACTCATGATGCACTCGGTTACTACTCCAAAGCTTACAGATTGCCTGTCGAAGCACTAGAGGGTATTAGTACAGAAGAAAAGCCCACTGCGGCTAAAGCAAGAGAACTTGTGGATAAGATCGGGAAAACTAAAGTTCCAACTATCTATGCGGAGGTAACACTTAACCCCCAATTAATTAAATCGATCGCGCAAGCCGCTAAAGTTAAGGTGTCAGGACAAGCTATTTATGCTGATGGCCTGGGTACTGTCGATAGTCAGGGAGGAACCTATCAAAAGATGTTAATTGCCAATACCAAAGCGATTGTTGAAGGATTGGGTGGTAAATATACACCGTTTGTGTCTAAATAGTCACAGATCTCTTCTTTCCAAAAAACCTAAGATTGAGCTATCGAGGATATTTCACCATCAATTTTTGGACTTCTTCTGCATGATAGGAACTGCGCGTTAAGGGCGTGGATACTACTTGCAAGAACCCAATTTCTTCGCCATAAACCCGCCATGCATCGAACTGGGCGGGAGTAATAAATTCAGTCACGCCCAGGTGTTTGGCTGTGGGTTGGAGATATTGACCGATCGTGATGATATCGCAATCTACCGATCGCAAATCGCGCATGGTTTGGCGGACTTCTTCGTCTGTCTCGCTCAAACCGACCATAATTCCTGATTTAGTATAAACGCTGGGCGTATATGCCCGCGATCGAGCCAAGACTTCTAAAGAACGTTGATAATCGCCCTGCGGACGCACCCGCCGATATAAGCGGGGAATAGTTTCGGTATTGTGATTGAGTACTTCTGGTGCCGCATCCAAAATCGTCTCTAATGCCTGCCAATTTGCGCACAGATCGGGGATGAGAACTTCGATTGTCGTCTGGGGGGAAAGCGCGCGTACCGATTCGATACACAGTACAAATTGACCCGCGCCGCCATCGGGCAAGTCATCGCGATTTACCGAGGTAATCACGACATGTTTGAGATTGAGACGTTTGACAGCTTCTGCTAGACGCAGCGGCTCTGTCGGATCCAAAGCTTGGGGTTTTTTCTCAAAATCGATATCACAGTAGGGGCAAGCACGCGTACATGCTGGCCCCATGATCAAGAACGTGGCGGTTCCCGCGCTAAAACACTCGCCGATATTGGGACAAGAGGCTTCCTCACAGACAGTATTGAGCTGCAAGTCGCGGAGGATGTCTTTGACATTCCCTACTCGTTCCCACTGCGGTGCTTTTACGCGCAACCATTCTGGTTTGACTGTCATAACAATTGAAAGATATTCACAAGCCTACTATTTTAACATTTAGGGAATAGGGAGTAGGGGATAGAGGATAGGAAATAGCAAATTAACCTAAAGCCTAAAGCCTAGAATCTAATCCCTAAAGACCTTGTGGTGAATCTTGGCGAGCGTATGGCATCGATCGACGCAGATTGTCGATCGCATACTGGACTTCTGGAGTGGGATCGACAGCAACCCAGCCAGTGGCACCAGGAGATCGAGTTTCAAAATGTAAGTGCGGGCCGGTCGAATTGCCAGTACTCCCGACTAAACCGATGACGGTGCCTTGGGGAACTGTTTGTCCGGCTTGCACGGAAATCTCCGACAGATGTCCGTAAAGTGTTTGTTGGGTATCGCCATGCTGAATTACGACCGCTTTGCCATAGCCGCCATTCCAGCCTGCTGAGATGATTGTACCAGTGGCGGTTGCGATTACGGGAGTACCAGATGGTGCGCCAATATCTACCCCAGAGTGAAACCGCCGCGTGCCTGTCAGGGGGTGCGTCCGCCAGCCAAAGCGAGAAGTCATGGGTGCGGGATTCATCAATGGATAGATTAGTTCCGCATGAGTTGCGCCGGTCGTACCATTACTATTAATTGAAGCGACTGGTGGTACGGGGGTCGTCGGGATCGAGACTGGTGGCTGGTTTGGTTGCGAGAATGGCATCTTACTGCCAGTAGGTCGCAAGGTTGGGATGGCAGTTACGCTAGGGATAACGCTGGTTTTGATAACCCGAGGCAACCGTGTCACTGGCTGGACTTTGATTAATTGCGTCCGTGGTTGGGGTACAAAAATTTCGACATTCGGTTCGGTTATCGCCGCAGTGGGCACGCCACTGATTTTGACGTTAGATTTGAGATTGTTGACATCACTAGCAAATACGGCTCCCTGCGTAGGTGAGGCGATCTCATTGCGACTGGCAAGAGCTTGGCTGGCAGGGCTGCTGCGATCGTCATCGTACCCAAAGGGGGAAGTCCGCTGCTCGGTGGGCGAGATTGCTTTAGTAGCTAAAGCGAGGGTCGTGACTGGTTGATGTCGCTCCTCACCAAAAGTTTTGTTGCCAGCAGCTTTGTTGGGATCTTTCTCTGTCACTAGAGATTTAAGGTCTACTGCATCGGGACTAGCGACCCGCTCTGCACCCAATAGTTGAGGCTTTAATGTATTATTTGCTACTAAATCTTGCACGTTTGAATGTGAATTTTGGGCAAGTGCAGCTTCGGCACTTAAAAAGGCACCAGCAATAACTAAAAACCTCAGAGATTTGTTTGTGCGCATAGATTCAGTGGGAATTACTACGGGGTATCAGTCGGAATTGATAAATGAGACCTAAAGCCAGAATTTGTTCAGTATACAAGATATCGCCTAAAATAATAATAATTTCTTAATCAATATGTCAATCTGCGATCTTCGATATGGATGGCTATCCATGTAACTAGATGTCTTCATTATCAACCGCCGATCGCCCGATCGCGCTCCTTCGACCTTGCACTCGCATTCTAAAAGTAACACTGCACAAGGATCTCAAGTAAAACAAACCTAAATGGAACAGCGACCGTACTTCCATAATGCTACTTTGAATGAGTATTAATACTCACTCGATCGAGCGCGCCGATCGCCGAAGTTTAGGATGGGAAGGATGGCGATCTCGATAGTCATCAGTGTAATTGATGAGTAAGAACGATAGCTAGATGCGCATTTTTTGACGATCGATCGCTGTAAATTTAGTCACAAAAGCTGAGGGGTCTTAGTCTATGTGCTAAATAATTCAAATATTTGCCGACAAAATTGTTTTAATTTCTCAGCGATGTCGGGTTGTGGCTGAATTTCACCTTCAAATTGCCAGTCGCTCACGGTTGATAATCGCCATTGTTTGCCGCGATAATCAAAGCCAGCAACTTCTAGACCGATAAAATTGCGGATAAAATCGCCCGATTGGCGATCGTCATTAAATCGAATCTGGACGAGGATGCTCCGACTCTGCCACCTTCGGCTCCAGCCTGGAAAATGAAAGCTAAAATCGATCGAATCCGGATCGACTAACTCCTGAGTATCGCGATCTTCCGCCCACGGCTTTAAATCGACTTTCGCATCGGGAAACTCGCTCCGAAACAGAGTGACGGCGGAGGCAATTTTACTGGTAAGGGTGATATCGGTAGCTTGTTGAGCGGCGTTCACGATGGCGATGTCAGGTTGGTAAACAGAGTGCAGTGAAGTGTTGGTACTTAGCGATAACAGCGAAGTCGAGATTTCCTCCTAGAATAACTTAGTTTATCATTCGCGCCCAAGCTGATGTGAGCGACCACGCCGCTGGTTGCCACCCCAGATCCGCTTCCCATCCCTTGCGTAAAATTATTAGACTGGTGGTATAGCCTTTGTAATGAGGATCTACCAATGAATGCATTCGATCGAGAATTAATCGCCACCGCCCGTGCGCTGGTCGCACCTGGTAAAGGAATTTTGGCAATGGATGAAAGCAATAGTACCTGCGCGCGGCGATTTGAAAAGTTGGGCATCCCCGTGACGGTAGAGCGGCGACGCACCTATCGGGAATTAATTATTACTACCCCAAAGTTAGCTGATTTTATCAGTGGGGCGATCTTATATGACGAAACGATCCGCCAATCCTCTCAAGCTGGCGTCCCCTTCCTCAACCTACTCCAAACCGCTAGCATCATTCCTGGCATCAAACTCGATCTTGGGGCTAAAGATCTACCTGGCTGTCCGGGTGAAAAAGTGACCGAAGGCTTAGATGGCCTATCCGATCGGATTGCTGAATACTATCAAATGGGTGCTCGGTTTGCAAAGTGGCGTGCTGTCATTGCGATTTCACAAACTGAACGCTACGCGATCGATCCGGACATCCCTAGCGAAACTTGTCTGGTTGCCAACGCCCATGCCCTCGCCCGCTACGCCGCTCTGTGTCAAGCTGGCGGACTAGTGCCGATTGTCGAACCAGAAGTGCTCATCGACGGACAACATTCGATCGAGCGTTGCTATGAAGTTACCGCTCGCACTTTACAAGTTGTTTTCGCACAATTACGGTTGAATCGGGTAGCGTTGGACAAAATGATTCTCAAACCCAGTATGGTGCTCGCTGGCGAACAGTGTCCCGTCCAAGCATCCGTGGAGCAAGTCGCCGAAATGACCGTCCGGTGTCTGCGCGATAACGTTCCCGCGACAGTCCCAGGGATCGCTTTTCTCTCTGGCGGACAAACCAACGAACGCGCCACTGCCCACCTCAATGCAATTCACACTCAGTTTGCCTCCCAATGTCCGTGGGCGGTAACTTTCTCTTACGCCCGCGCGATTCAACAACCCGCTCTCGATTATTGGCATGGCGACGACGCCAACATTCCCGAAGCCCAAAAACGCCTCTATCAACGCGCCAAACTCAACGGAGCCGCCAGT
>NZ_JANPGM010000009.1:0-3132 GCF_031423935.1 Chamaesiphon sp. VAR_69_metabat_338 | reverse complement strand
CACGGCTGGAGTGAGCGCAGCCGCAAGTGTATTGACAAATGCTTGCAGCCAAAAAAGTAATAGTGAAGCCACTTCTTCTAGCGCAAGTCCAGTCGCTAGTATTGCCGCAGGGGATGCCCCTGAAGTCACCACAGCTAGGTTGGGCTTCATTCCACTCACCGATTCAGCACCTTTAATCGTTGCCAAAGAGAAAGGTTTGTTTGCTAAGTACGGCATGAAAGATGTCGAAATCCTCAAACAAACCTCTTGGCCGGTGACGCGCGATAACTTAGAGACTGGCTCGGGTGGTGGCGGTATCGATGGGGCACATATTCTGTCGCCGATGCCCTATTTCATGACCATGGGGATGACCAAAACCAAACAACCCGTACCAATGTATATTTTGGCGCGGCTCAATACCAATGGGCAAGCAATTTCGATCGCCAATACCTATAAAGATGCCAAAATCCAACTCAAAGGTGCGGGTTTTCAACAAGCAATAGCCAAAGCTAAAGCTGGCGGTAAAGCCGATCTCAAAGCCGCAATTACTTTCCCTGGCGGTACTCACGATCTGTGGATGCGGTATTGGCTATCTGCTAATGGTGTCGATCCTACTAAAGATATCTCGCTGGTGCCCGTACCACCGCCACAGATGGTCTCGAACATGAAAACGGCTAGTATGGAAGCCTTCTGCGTCGGCGAACCTTGGAATGCTAGGTTGGTCAATCAAAAACTTGGTTATACCGCTCTAGTAACTGGCGAACTGTGGAAAGATCATCCCGAAAAAGCCTTTGCAATGCGTGCTGATTGGGTAGATAAAAATCCTAAAGCAACTAAAGCCATCCTGATGGCAATTCAGGAAGCACAGCAATGGTGCGATAAAGCTGAGAACAAAGAGGAAATGGCTAAAATCATTTCTGGGCCTAAATGGTTTGATGTTCCTGTTGCCGATATCCTGGGCAGAATTCAAGGCAAGATCGATTATGGCGATGGTAGAACCGAAACGGCCTATCCAAATTCGATGAAATTCTGGGCAGATAATACCTCCTATCCCTATCAAAGTCACGATCTCTGGTTCTTAACCGAAAACATGCGATGGGGAAATATTCCTACTGATTTTGTTAAAGCCAAAGAGTTGATTAAAAAGGTCAATCGCGAGGACTTATGGAAATCAGCAGCAACAGCTCTCAAAGTGGATGCCGCCCAAATTCCTACTAGTACTTCGCGGGGTGTCGAAACCTTCTTCGATGGAGTGAAATTCGATCCGGCCAAGCCAGAAGAATATCTTAAATCTCTCAAAATTAAGAAAGCCTAAATTAACTAAAGCGGTAATACGTGAGTATAACTATTTTAGTTAACCAAGGCTTTGACAATAAAAACACTAGTTCGATTTTAGCATTTCCACAAAGCCTAGTCTGCGATCGATCCTGAGGCTAGGCTTGGGATCGATCGTCTGTTGCTCTATTGAGTTGTTGCGGAGATCTACCCACCCGACCCTCTGGACACCCCTGTCTTGACGCACACAAACGGGAGGAAACCTCCCGTTCGATGCGTCGCTGTCTTGACGATTTTTTTATTGGGAGGGAACAGCCGTTGGCGTTGGCGTAAACCTGCCGTAGGCACAGCCTCTCCGATCGGAGATATAAAACCGCCGCTTTAAGGAGGGGATTTTTCCAGGGAGGGAATTTTAGGAGTGCCTCTCTGTGGGGCAGATTGTTAGTTCAGCTTTTCATCAAAATGTCCGTATTATTTAGTAACCAGGAGAATCATGGCAGTCAGTAGTAGTCGAGAAGTAACCAAAAATCGCCGAGGAGTTAATAGTAATAACTCTTGGATTGTGAAGCAAGCACGGGGGATTTTGCCGCCTGTCGTTGCTTTGCTAGTATTTTTGGCGATCTGGCAATTACTATGTCCGCCAGGTTCTCAAGGCTTACCGGGGCCGATTCAAGTCGTGCAGGGAGCTTGGGATCCGTTTATTATCAATCCATTTTTCGATAATGGTGGTAACTCTAAAGGTTTAGCTTTACAAGTATTTGCAAGCCTACAACGGGTCGCGATCGGATTTAGTTTGTCGGCAATCTTTGGCGTCGGATTGGGAATTCTCATCGGTTCCAACAAATTAGTCTATCGCGCATTAGATCCGATTTTTCAGGTGTTGAGAACGATTCCACCGTTGGCGTGGTTGCCGATCGCCTTAGCCGCACTCAAGGATAATGGGCTAGCCGCAATCTTTGTGATTTTTATTACGGCTGTCTGGCCGATCTTAATTAATACTACTGTCGGCGTGCAGCAGATTCCGCAAGATTATATTAATGTCAAACGAGTACTCAAATTATCTAATAAGTCGTATTTTTTCAAGATTCTCTTACCAGCATCGTTACCTTATATTTTTACTGGCTTGAGAATTGGTATTGGTTTATCTTGGTTGGCGATCGTTGCGGCAGAGATGCTTAGAAGCGATGTCGGAATTGGCTTCTTTATCTGGGAATCTTATAATAATGCCTATCTCGATCGAATCATTCTCGCGCTAGTTTATGTAGGCATTGTGGGTTTCTTATTAGATCGATCGATTGCTTTTATTGGTAGCAAGATTGTGGCCGAAGAGCGGAAGTAGGATTGCTGCTAAAACCCTGGTGATGTTGGGCGGGTTTGCATCAAGTTATGAGTGCGTTCGATATTGAAGGCATAAACCTGCCCCTGCAAGTTATTTTGGCGATCGAGCGAATATTTAAAATAATTTGTTTACTAATCTCTACTCTCTACCCTCTACCCTTTAATCCTTAACCTATGTTTGTACAAATCGACCACGTAGATAAAGTATTTCCGCTGGCTAATGGTGGAAAGTATGTCGCGCTTAAGAATATCGAGCTAGAGATTCACGAGGGTGAATTTATCTCTTTAATCGGCCACTCTGGTTGTGGGAAATCCACCCTATTGAATACGATCGCCGGACTCGATCGAGCGACGTCTGGTGGGGTGATCTTAGAAGGACGAGAAATTACCGAACCTGGCCCCGATCGGATGGTAGTATTTCAGAATTATTCGCTGTTGCCGTGGTTGTCAGTCCGTGAAAATATTGCCTTGGCTGTCGATGAAGTTTATAGCAAGCAATCGCAGAGCGAACGCCGCAGCATTATCGATCGTCATATCGAA
>NZ_JANPGM010000008.1:0-11616 GCF_031423935.1 Chamaesiphon sp. VAR_69_metabat_338 | reverse complement strand
TACCTGGTTTGCTAACCGCCTTAGAACTGGGCGTTGAGTAGGGACTAATTCGTCAATCGTCCCTACTCGATCGGTACATTTGTGCTGAGATTTAGAATGGAATTTGGTCGCTGTCGTCAGCATCAAAGCTCGGTGGCTCTTCCTTCCGAGGGGCACTAGCAGCAGTCCGGCTGCTCGGTGGTTGCGAGCTAGGTGCTGGCGAACTAGGTGCCGCACTGACTCCTGCTGGTGCGGCTGATGCTGAGGGGGTATCGATCGCCATCACATGATAGATGCGACTAGCAACTAATTGAGCGCGCTTTTCCTTGTACCCATCCCGTTCGATCGTATTCATTTGCAGACGACCTTCGATCGTCACCCGATCGCCTTGCTGATAATTTTCTTTCATTTCAGTTGCCAAATTACCCCAGCCCACAACTTCGATCGTCGGGTTTCGGTCGTCTGGACGACTGCCGGGTGGCGGCGCAAACTGGACGAACATATCGGCTACAGCCATCTGGTTGTCGGCTGTGTACCGGAGTTCGGGATTTTTGATAATCTCCGCCATTAAAATGCAACTATTCATAGGTAAAAATTGGGATTGAGGGATTAACTGACAGTTCTATTAGAACTGTTTCCTCGCCGATCTCATGCACCAAGCACAAAGATCGGGTAAAAGAGTAACAAGTTACTTTACTATTTTAGTATGAAAATACTATTTTGTAACTCTCAGCGATTAAGTATCTTAACATTCTCGATCGGCCACTAATGAAAACATTGCGGTAATCTTAACTCGATCGCTAATAATAAGGTATCGCACATCTAGATTGCATCTATTAAAGAAAACGGATCGCGGGTGTCAGGTATAGAAATATGTAAATCCCAGGACAAACAGCCAAGATTAAACTACAGCTTAAACTCACAGCCGCGCTGTCATTCGATCGAGCTTTTAGAGCGCATCGAATGATGATTTTTAGGCAGGAATGAATAACCTGTAACATGACAATCGCCGACTACTAGAAAACATCCTAAAAATTTCGCTACTAACGATCGCCAAAGTCATCTTAGTGTGTGCCAAAGATCGGCAACATGTGGGCAATTCGATCGGTAGTTACGAGCGATAATAACAACCTCGATCGGAAAGTCGATCTGACCTTTACAGATCGACTTGGCTATCCCTCCAACTTAAAATCGTCTTAAATTTAGCTCGACCTGACTGACAAACAGTAGCAATGGTAGAGAAACGAGGAAGTTTGGTAAAATGAAAAGCGTCAGGAAGTAGCAATTCAACTTAAGAAAATTGGACGCGCTGGCTAATTAGTGCCAGTCAGACCGATAGCTGCGATTAATATTCCGCCTAAAATTCGTTTACCCACTTACCTTATCGATGATAGACAAACCGATCGAGTTACCAGTAGACATTGGTCTGTCCACACCCATTCTTTTGCTAGTGTTAGTCGCGCTAGAGGCCGTCCTATCCGCCGACAATGCGATCGCCCTAGCATCGATTTCCCAGGGCTTAGTTGATGAAAAGCTTCGTCCTCAAGCTCTCAACCTCGGCCTCATTTTTGCCTACATCTTGCGGATGACGTTGATTGTATTTGCGACGTGGGTCGTCCGCTACTGGCAGTTTCAGGTGTTGGGAGCAGCTTACTTATTGTGGCTGGTGTTTAAATATTTTACGGCTGGTAAAGATGAAGACGGCCAACAACAGCGACCTCAGTACACTTCACTATGGCAGGTGATTCCGATTATTGCGATTACCGATTTGGCTTTTTCGCTAGATAGCGTAGCGACAGCAATTGCGGTATCAACCGATACCTGGTTGGTGATTGCAGGGGCGACGATCGGAATTATCTTGCTGCGATTTATGGCAGATTTATTCATTCGGTGGTTATCCGAATACACGCATTTGGAAGATGCGGGATATATTGCGGTAGGTTTAGTCGGTGTTAAGCTGTTAGTCCGCGCGCTAAGTCCCGATTTGGAGATTCCCGAGGTAGTGACAGTCGCGATGGTAGCTATCATCTTTAGCTGGGGATTTTCTCAACGTCAAGAATCAGCCCAGGAATAGATTGCGTCCAGCGATAAGACTGCCATCGAGCGGAGCGGCGGTGCTCATATCCGCCGCTCCTAGACAGCTACAGCTTCATATTTGACTCGTGCATATTGTCCCATCGGCTGATATTCTGGCACGAGGTTGTGGAGTGCCGAGACACATTCGGTGACTTCACATTGGGCTGCTGCCGCTAATAAGTTGGTTAGTTGTGGCGATAGCTCTTTCCAAGCTAGTTTCGCTTCCCGAGCGCAGAAAATCTTGGGATGTCCGGTCGGGAGTGCGGCATCGCAGTCGATTAGTAACTCCTCATAGATTTTCTCACCCGGTCGTAAGCCCACGATCTCGATTTTGACATCGCGATGGGGTTCCATGCCGTGTAAGCGAATCATCTGGGTCGCCAGATCGTAAATCTTGACGGGTTCGCCCATATCGAGCAGGAAGACTTCGCCGCCTTTGGCCATCGCACCAGCCTGAATCACTAGTGTTGCAGCTTCAGGAATAGTCATGAAGTAGCGAGTGATATCGGTATGGGTGAGCGTGATCGATTTACCATCGGCAATTTGAGAGCGGAAGCGCGGCACAACCGAACCGCTGCTGCCTAAGACATTCCCAAATCGCACCATCGTAAAGCAAGTTTGATGGGGCTGGTCGGCTAAGCCTTGGAGTACCAATTCGGCTACACGCTTGGTCGCACCCATGATATTGGTCGGACGGACGGCTTTGTCGGTGGAAATCAGCACGAATTTGCTGACGCCACAAGCGATCGCACATTGAGCCGCAGTCAGCGTACCATTGATATTATTGATAATGCCCGAAACTGGATTGGCTTCGACGATCGGGACGTGCTTGTAAGCCGCCGCGTGATAGATAGTTTCAACACCATATGTGTCTAACACTCCGGTCAACGCTTGGGCGTCAGTCACCGAACCCAAGCAGGCAACTTTATTGAGATGGGGGTAGTTTTCTCCTAACTCCATATCCATCTGATAGAGGGCGAATTCATGCAACTCATAAATCACCAGCATTTTGGGCTGTTGCTTGGCAATTTGTCGGCAGAGTTCCGAACCGATCGAACCACCGCCGCCAGTAACTAGAACTACACGATTGGTAATATCATGCTGGAGCAATTCGGGATTGGCAGAGATCGGTTTGCGGCCTAATAAATCCTCAACATCTAGCTCGCGAACGCGATCGATCGACACGTGGCCTTTAAGGATTTCAGTAATACTCGGTACGGTTTTAACCGGTACGCCCAATATTTGTAACTTCTGTAAAATATCGCGTTTGCGTTGTCCTTCGATCGAGGGCATCGCCAGTAGAATTTCTTCAAATCCCGTGGTGGCTTTTAACTTGAGTAATTCTGCGGGTGCATAGACGCGAATCCCTTGAACGTTCCGCCCCTGAAGATACGGGCTATCATCGACAAAGCCAATCGGTCGCTTGCCATTGTTTTCGCCAATCAAAGCTTGTGCGAGAATACAACCGGCACTACCAGCTCCATAGATTACGATATCGCGCAGATGGCGGGGATGACCGATCTCGCGCATTCTGCCGAGCGTTAAGCGGACACACAGCCTGGATGCAATTGTCAAAATCAGTGCCAACATGCCATCGCCGATCAATACTGATGTCGGAATTACGGTCGTGGCAGATAAGTAAGCAACGAATGTCGTCGCAATAAAACTCGAAATCGAGGCTTTGGCGATCGTGAAAATAAAGCCGCCATCAATGTACCGTAGTACCTGCTGATAAATTCTAAAATACCAAAAAAATCCAACTTTGATCCCCACCTCTAGTAGCACAAACTGACCTTGGGCTAACGCTTCCACCGGCATCAGATCGAATCCATACTCAAAACCGATTGCCGCTAGCATTGAAATCAGGAACAAACAGACATCGATTGACGTCCAGATCGTATACTTCTGATGATTGGAAAGCGCATCGATCGATTTCTCAAGAGTCGCGGCAGTAGCTTCAATACTCAACAAAGATTGGCTTTTAGTGGACATGATATTATGACACAATCGACGGTTTTTAACAAGTTGAAAATCAAACTTAGATCGATTCTAAAATTTGATTTGTGACCTTTGCTAATCCGATCGTAACTAGCATTGTCGTATGGTGTAAGAGATGAGTATGCTGATGAATTGAAGCAATCTAAAGTCCGCTATATTGGTGAGTGACAGAACCAAAAAATAGCTCAGACAAAGTTAGATCTATACATCTAAAGTATATTTTTTTTCACCAAATGTACTCAGCCAAATCTCTGAACTTATACTCTCAAACGCTGGGTTCGACCGAATCACAGCTCAGGATGTTCCATCCTTCGCGAGAACCATGCGTAAATTCAACCGATGGATAAAACCACCTGAGTGTTGAATCGATCGCTATGTAAAATACAATAAACAACTAATTTCTCTCGATTCCGGAAATTTGCACTAAAATATAAAGTGATAACTTTTCCGGTGAGGAGTGCACTAGGGAAACCATGAAACAAAACAATCAAAAGTCTAATCTCAAACGTGCTCAGGTCGGTCGAATTGCATCTCTGATGCTAGGTTCGGTCTTCACTGGCTCATTAATGGCGATGGGTCCTGTCCTTGCGGCACCCACAGCAGCAAACAATGGTTCGTTAAATAAGGTTGCGGCTTCTACCCCGCTAGCTGAAGCTGTCAAAGCCCAGCCCACCACCATAGCACCAGCGACAACCCCAGCAGCAAACCAAGTTGCTCAAGCTAGCGATGTCTCTGGTAACTGGGCAGAGCCTTTTATCAAAGTCTTAGTCGAAAAAGACATCATCAAGGGCTATCCCGATGGTACTTTCCGCCCAGATCAACCCATCACCCGTGCTGAGTTCGCGGCTTTACTCAACAAAGCCTTCGACCTCAAGCCCATTCGGGAAGCTCGTCGATTCAAAGACGTGCCTAAAAACTACTGGGCAGCCGACGTCATCCAAAAAGCTTACCGGAGTGGATTTTTAGCTGGTTATCCCGGTAGTTTTGGCCCTAAGCAAAATCTCTTACGGATTCAAGGTCTAGTATCGTTAGTAAATGGCAGCAAACTAGAGCCTGCTGGTTCTTTAGACCTCAATAGTGTCTTCGGTGACGCTGCCCAAGTTCCCAGCTACGGTCAAAATGCACTGATCGCTGCTACTCAAAAATGCGTAGCCGTGAGTGTGGAATACGACAGCAGTCGCTTACCAGGTGGTAACTTCGGCCCCAACACTGTCGCTACTCGTGCTGATGTTGCTGCTTATATCCACCAAGTATTAGTTGGAGCGGGCAGGCTGACTGCGCTAGATGCGTCTAGCCCTGGCAACAAATATATTGCTTCTTGTCCTCAAGGTACTTACGTCACTTCAATTACAGGTAATCCCGCAGCAAATGTACCTGTAACTGCCGATGAAGCGATCGCTAAATTGAGCATTCCCGGTCAGACTCCCGCGATCGTCGGTTCTGGTAGCGTTGGTACTTATCCCGTCGGCGGTCTGGGTACGCCCACAGCCTTCGGTGGTAACTCTGGTTTCTTCATCGGTGCTGGCTACCAAAACGTAACTCGTCCGAACATTTACAACGGTGTCACCTCACCCAAAAATCCTGAAGCTTGGGCTTACTCCGCTGGGATTGGCTTAGGCGATCCTCGCAATGCTCTAGGTCTAGAAGCTGTAGCCACCACCTACACGGGTTCCACTCGTGGTAATGCTGGCATTTTCGATAACGGTGGCGTAAGTTTCAAAGTCAATAAATTGTTGGGTGATAACCTAGCGATCGCTGGTGGTTACGAAAACGCTATCACCTTTGGTAATAATTCTGGAGGTTTCGGGACTCGTGATGGCGGTGTGAACGGCGGTCGGACTGGCTACGGTGTCATCAGTGCGGTTCTCAACCCTGACGCCAATCAAGGGTTCTTCAGCAACACTACTCTCTCCGTTGGTGCTGGTGCCGGTCGCTTCCGGACTGTCGGTGATATCCGTAACGGTCGCGACACGATCAATATCTTTGGTAGCCTCGGTACGAACTTATTCTCCAATGTCTCGGTAGTTGCTGACTGGAACGGTCAAGACTTAGGTGTTGGTCTACCTATTACCATTCCTTTTGGTGGTGGTTCTTCCTTCCAAATTACCCCTGCGTTAGTCGATCTAGCCAATTCTGAAACGGGTGGTTCCCGCTTCGTTGTTAGTGGTGGTTTAGGCTTTAACTTCTAGACCGCAGCTCAATTTGTTACCTGTTGGAAATTTGAGGATTAATCCTCAAATTTCCATTCGTATTATTCATTCTTTTCATCAGGAGCGCAAACATGAAAATCTCGTCTTATTTGTTGGGGATTGGTGCTGTAGCTAGTCTAGTTGCACTCAATATCGCCCCAGCTAGTGCTCAGGTTGGTAACGGTTCCGATAACGGTAACATCTTCAACTCTGTTACTGGTACTGGTGGCGGTGGCGTCCGTGGTGGTGGCGAACCTTCGTACGAAGCTCAAAGCCAAAGTGCCGTCAACCAGTTTTCTCAATCCTTGACTGCTAATGCAGTCGGCGATGCGGCGACATTTGATGTCATCAACGGTGCAGAACCCGCTCCATTAGTAGCATCACTAGTTCCTAGTGGCGTACCTGCTGATGGCGCAACTGGTAAAGCGGCTGCTAATCTAGCAAGTACCGTTCGCGGGATGCGCGCTAGTAACGGCAACATTAGTGCTACCAAGCTGAATGCATCGGTTGGTGCCTATAATGACTATGTGAAAGCTTATGTCGGCGAAGTCGGTCCAGACAAAGCATTGGCTAACGCCCCTAGCGGTCAAAGAGCACTGCAAGGACTATTGGGTCAATTGGTACAGATTGCCAGTCAATCGGCACCTGCGTCTGCACCTGCACCTAGTGCTCCCGCACCAAGTTCGCCTAGCGTGCCAACTACGCCTAGCGCACCTAGTGCTCCCGCACCAGAACCAACTGCACCACCTACTCCTAAATAGTAGATAGTTAAGTGGTTTGACGATCGATTAATTAGTCGATGCCTCAACAAAAAAGGGAGTGAGAAAAATTTCTCGCTCCCTTTTTGCAACTGGTGAATATCAATGTTTCTTGGAAATTTGACGTTGAAGACTAGCAACTAACTTGGGCTTAAGAGTATCTAATTCCTCTTTAAGCGATCGCTTACTTTCTTTGATTTGACCGTGATTGGCACCAGTATTTTGACTTTCTAACAACCACTCCTTCAGTAGTTGCATTTTGCGGGTCGGCACTTTACCTTCGATCGTACAAACGCAGCGTTCGTCACCTTCGAGGGCGAATAAAATTAAGCGATAACTACCCGTCTGGTTGAGAATTTGCAGGATTTTTTCACCGATCGGTTTTTTGAGATCTAGATAGCAAGGAAGCATCCGATGTTGTTGTTCGTCTTGATATAACGTCGTCAGCCACAGCAACATCGGATGCGGCGAACCCACAAACAAAAACTGAGAATGTGGCTTATTGTTTCGATATTTTTCAATATCGCTGCGCGAGAGCATGATCCACATCGTGGCGATTTCAGTCTCCCGATATTGAATTAATTGTGGAAAGACAATTTCCGCTCGGGGCTTGTCTTTTGGCCAGATACTTTGCAGACAGATCGCTTCAACCGTAGGCGGAGTATTAGCTGTGTAACTCTGAGATTGTGTGGTTAGCGGTGCTGAATTTTGTTCGATTTGTTCGAGCACTTTGAGCACTTCAGTGACACTATTCGGACGCTGTTCGGCAGTTTTTGCCATACAGCGATTAACAATATCCATTAATGCCTGCGGCAAGTCTAACTTTGCTCTAACTTCGCTAAATAATTTCGGTTTTTGGTAATGATGGGACTGAAACCAACCGTCAAAGGAACTAGTCTTGGGTTTTAACGGCAGTTCGGCAGTCAGCATTTGGAACATCATAATGCCCAAGCTATAAATATCCGCCCGATTATCCAAGGCTTTGCCATCCATTTGTTCGGGAGAACAATAAGCCGGAGTCCCCATAAACCCTGTCGGCGACTCATCTGATTTGAGCAGCGCAATCCCAAAATCGAGCACTTTGACTAGCTCGCCCAAGGTGGCATCTTTGATAATGATAATATTACTAGGCTTGATATCGCGGTGGACGACTTGGGTGACATTGCCATCGATTTCAATGCCATCATGAGCGCACTGCAAACCCAAGCAGATCTGGCGCATGAAGCTAAAAAATTTCGGTAGCGGCATGGGTTGATTCTGCATTGCCTCTTTGAGACTGTCGCCTTTGAGATATTCCATTACATAAAAGGGCATCTCCTCTTCATCAACACCGTAGTCGCGCACTTTGACGATATGAATGCTTTTTTCTCCCAATAGGGCACTGATCGTTGCTTCTCGCATGAATCTGTCCCGCACTCGCTGGTTCATTTTCGATCGCGACAAAAAATTGACGGCGACAATCACACCGCCCAACAGCGTATCCTTGGCTTGATACACTTGTCCCATGGAACCTTTGCCCGCAATCTCCAAAAGTTGATAGCGTTGAACTAGTAAGCGACCATAATATTCATCTCTCACGCGATCGATGCCTCCATGCCGCTCGCTCCTGAAAAGGCGAACAATTTAGTAGTGTCGATTTGAAAATAAAAATTGAACATCGAAACGAACGCGATCGGATAGGATGATGGATGGTGCGTCAGATACCTACTGTAGATCGATTGAGACAGACAGATCGCCCAGTTTAAAAATTTAAATATCCAGGCAGTTGTAGATGCGCTTATTTTCAATATACCCAATTCATCGTCAATGATGGACATCACCGAGTAGGACTGGTTGTTTTGCGCCCGTTGCTGCGGGGAAGTTGCCAGGGATGTCGTGCTGTCGCCAATATGCCAACACTGCAAAGGCAATTGCTTCTTTATAATCGCCATTGACACCCGCCTCGTCAGTAGTTTCGATCTTTATCTGCGGCAACCGCGCCTGCAACCGTTGCCGCAGATACAGATTGCGACTGCCGCCCCCGCACAGTAAGACGCGATCGGGTAATTGAGGCAGAAAGCGACGATAGCTATCGGCGATACTGCTGGCGGTCAAATCGGTAAGCGTTGCCAGCAGATCGGCAGTACTGAGCCGGTAGCCAGCGGCATCAGCCAGACAGTGCTGAAGATACTCACCTCCGAATAGCTCTCTACCTGTCGATTTGGGGGGCGCAATCCCAAAGTAATCCTGTGTTAACCATTGTTGGACTAGCGGTTCGCAGACCTTGCCAGTAGCCGCCCAGGCACCATCGCGATCGAAAGTTAATTTGCCATCGCTCAGTTGAGTCACTGCTAAATCGAGCAAACTGTTACCCGGCCCCGTATCCCACCCCCGAATCTGCTGCTCCCATTCAGGTTGACTGTGAGGAGGTAGATAGGTGACATTGCCAATGCCGCCGATATTCTGAATGCACCGATGTTCGATCGGATCGCTGAGTAAGTAGGCATCGGGCTTGGGCACCAGCGGCGCACCTTGGCCGCCAGCCGCGATATCGGCAGCGCGAAAGTTATCGATGGTGGTAATTTGGGCGATCGCCGCAATCAGTTCGCCGCGACCGAGCTGTAGACTATAACCCATGCTAGTATCGGTTTTGGGGCGATGGAAGACGGTTTGACCGTGGGAGCCGATCGCGACAGCCCCCTCTGCACCGGCTTGAGTTTGGATGGCGATTGCTGCTTGGGCAAAACACGCGGCAATCGCATCATCTAGCGCGGCCAATTCCACCATCGCCAATTTTGCGCCACCACAGACTGAGAGGATCTGCGATCGCAACTGTTCTGGATAAGGATAAGTCTCCCCAGCCAATAATTTCACCTGCAAATCGAGCGTCGTTCCCGTAATTTCGACCAAGGCTGCATCGATACCATCGACGGAAGTCCCACTCATTAACCCAATTACTTTCATAGCTAAATGCGATCTCGAACTAAGTGTGAAGAAGCAGTTTACAGCCAGCGCAAACAAGATTCAGAATCAGCCGCGACTGTGCTATAGTTGGAAGGCTGTGGGTCAATCATTCAGCTCACTCATATTACCAGCTAAACTGCTTCAACATGATTAAAATACGGCTCAAAAGATTTGGGAAAAAGCGCGAAGCTAGCTATCGGCTCGTAGCGATGCAAAGTACCTCTAGACGCGACGGTCGTCCTTTAGAAGAATTAGGCTTCTACAACCCTCGCACTGACGAAGTACGCCTCGACAATGAAGCGATCGCCAAAAGACTCTCTCAAGGTGCCCAGCCGACCGATACCGTGCGCCGGATTCTGGAAAAAGCAAACTTGCTCGAACCAACAGGTAACAAAACCAAGTGATGACGATGCCCGACGCAAATTTGCCTGATTACGGGCAAATAGTCAAATTTTTATTTCAACCCTTTTTGACTGACGCAGCGGCGATCGGGGTCGATTGCGAACTGACGCTCGATCGCCATCGCGTCTGGATTCGCGTGGCAGTAGCTAGTGACGATCGCGGTAATGCGTTCGGTCGCGGCGGTCGCAATATTCAAGCCGTGCGGACAGTCCTCCAAGCCGCAGCCGCAATGGTCGGTCAGTCTATTCATTTAGACGTTTATGGTAGCAGTAGCTATCGCGACGCCGATGACGATCGCGAAGCATCCCGAGGGGCTGGTAATCGATCTGGTGGCGAACATCGCTCCTCCGATAGCCGACCGCCTCGGATCGCCCCCACGCGAAGATCTCCCGATCGCCAAGAGCGCGGCGATGGTAACGGTCAAACTCCTGCCGTGCCACCGCCCCGTCCCCGTCGCTCGGCGAGCTGACTCGATTGAGTCGGCTTGGAAGTTCCGACCTAACCCATGGTGACTTGCTGAGTGGCGATTAGTGCTGACAGGCCGATCGCTCCGCGCTGGGAACCATGATAATTTGACATCCCCAGCCAGATGCGATCGCTACCTCGCTGGTAGCGGTAAAAGCGGGGCGAAGCATTAATGTAGACGCAAGCACTATTAATTCCCGCCACGAATTGCTGTGTTTCTAAATAAGAATCGGTGACGATACAATCGGTATGTCCGCTACTGTAACGATCGATCGTCGCGATCGCCTCATCCACATCCTTGACAGATTTAAAGGCAATAATTTTCCGCAGCGAAGGTTGATACCATTCACTATCTGGGGCAAGCTGGAGATATTCTCCATAATTGGCTACTAATTCGCGATCGCCCAGAAGTTGAAACCCTTTTTCGCTCAGACTCTTCCATAATGTCGTCAAAGAAGTGGCCGATCGATCGGTATGAATCAAAACCTTCTCGATCGCATTGACTGCGTCTGGCTCCCCAACGTGACTATCGCAGATTGCATGTCGGACGACTTCTAAGCTCCCATTAGCACCCCAATACAAATAACAATTGCCGATCGCTGCTGGCAAAATCGAGACAGTAGACTGCTGCGTAACTTGATGGATTAAGCTCGGCCGACCATATGCGATCGCTAAATTCACCTGTTGAGTATGGGTAAATAGCTCGTAGAGCAATCCCGGGCTAGTATCGACCAGTTGAACGGCATTAGGCGGAAAATCAGCCTGCTCTAAGCCTCGCCTAATCGCCCCAACCAGCGCAATATTGG
>NZ_JANPGM010000007.1:0-9082 GCF_031423935.1 Chamaesiphon sp. VAR_69_metabat_338 | reverse complement strand
ATCTTACAGCAAGCGATCGCCCAAGTTCGCACGCCTTGGGGCACAGCCTGGGCAGTTGTCCTCGTAAATTTGTTATTAGGTGTGGGTATAATACCTTTAGGAACAAAACAGTGGCATTGGTATGCTTTCAGTGGCGCAGTTTTAACCACGATCGTCGTCGATAGCTTATTTCTGTTGGTTGCTAGCCATACTTAGGCGATCGCCTTGAGATGCGGTTAGTACTGGCAAAATCTTCAATCCACTAGTTCACCGTCATATCTTTACCCAACCGTGAACCAGGGCCTCTCACCTTATCTAATCCTTAATACTGACAACGGTCAACGCCAGCTATCATTAATTGATGGCAACTGCTGGACTGTGGGTCGGGGGGATGACAATCAGTTTGTCGTCAAAGATCGTTGTATTTCTCGCAATCATGCGATGATCCAATACACCGATGCTGGCGACCACTATCTTATCGACTTGGGTAGTAGCAATGGCACCTTTGTTAATGGTCGCCGAGTCAGTATTCCCGTCACGATTCACGACGGGGATACGATTACCTTCGGTCAAACAGAATTTGAATTTCATTGCCCGAGAGCCGATGGTACGCTCAGTGTCGATGCGGAAGGTACGCTCGATGGTACAGTCACTTCAGTATTGCATCTGCGCAAACTGATGTCTGTGATGGTCGTCGATATGCGCAATTTTACGATCCTCACCCGTCAGACGAATGAAAATCTCCTCTCTGAGGTGATGAGTGCCTGGTTCCGCAATGCCGGTGCGATCATTCGCAATCGCGGTAGTTGGGTGGATAAATATATCGGCGATGCGCTGATGGCGTTGTGGTTCCACAATGGCGAGACTGTCACCAAACAAGAGATGATGAATATCCTCTTGGCATTGGACGATCTCAATAAAATGACTAGAGAGCTGAGCCAACAGTATCCGTTACCCTTTGAACTAAAAATCGGTGCGGGGATTAATACAGGTCATGCGATGATCGGTAATGCTGGCAGCGGCGATAGACCAGACTATACAGCTTTAGGCGATACAGTCAATGCCGCATTTAGATTAGAAGCAATTACCAAAGAACTCAACGCCGAAATCGCGATCGGTTCTTCCACATATCGTTATCTAGCACCATTACTGGGCAAGCATCGGGTATTTAAAGAATGCTCCGTCGATCTCAAAGGTTACGATGTACCCGCGATCGTTCATGCGACCAATTTCGGCCCCCTCAATGCCTTTTTACAATTAGCAAATAGTAGTGGCTCTGCGACTCAACTCGTCCCACCCCAAACGCAAACTAGTATCGATCGAACAACTAGTAGTACTTAACACTCGATCGATCGCGGCTACTTGAGATCTCACGCCGCCATCCGCCCTCTCACCTCTGCCACAGTCACACCCAAAATCTGCGCGATCGATTCTAACAGTCTCTCGTCTTGAGTGGCTGCATAGATGCGAGAAAGATTGCTGATAGTCATATCAATACTGTGCGAATCTTGAAATTGCTGAAAGATCTCCAAAGCTTGCAATAAGTTTGCTCCGGCTTCTGGCAAGTTTTCTTCAGCTTCGGCTAATAATCCTAACTGCCCGTATGTGCTGGCTTGGGAATAGCGATCGCCAAATTCGACATAAATTTCCAGCGCAAGTTGATAATTGCGCCGTGCTTCGGCATATTCCTGCAACTCCTCAGCAACTATCCCCAAATTATGGTAGGTGATGGCTTGGGAATGTCGATCGCCAAATTCGACTTTAATTTTCAGAGAGAGTTGATAATTGCGCCGTGCTTCGGCATATTCCCGCAACTCTTGGGCAATTATCCCCAAGTTGTGGTAGACGCTGGCTTGTCCATATAGATCGCCAAATTTGACAAAAATTTCTAGAGCGAGTTGATAATTGTGCCTTGCCTCTTCATATTCCCGCAATTCTTCGGCAACTGTCCCAAATTGTCCGTAGGTGCTAGCTTGTCCATAGAGATCGCCAAATTTTACATCAATTTCTAGCGAGAGTTGATAATTGCGCCGTGCTTCTGCATATTCTCGCAACTCTTGGGCAACTATACCCAGAAAATGATAAATTTTAGCTGTACTCTGTCTATCTCCAGTTTGTTCGGTGACTAATAGCGACTGCTCGAACCAAGATCGAGCTGGGTGGAATTGTCTCAAATCATAACTGATAATACCCAGATGATAAAGAGCGATAGCTTCACCCTGTAAGTATTTTAACTCGCGACTGAGTTCCAGCGATTGATGGAAATATGCCTGCGCCGTTTCAAATTCACGAATAGATCGATGGGCAGATCCCAATTGATTTAAGACTTCAATCCGAGCGCGACTACTGGCTTCCGTATCCTCTGTATATTCCTGAAGCAACCGCTCCAATAAATCGATCCGCTCGGCTTGTTCTCCCTTGGGATAGGTGCGATTCCTACTGGGGTTATCGGCTGTTTGTTGAATAACTCGCTCCAGAGTAGCGGGTGCGGCTTGAAATTTGAAGGTGGCTGATGTCCATGCCCAAAAATCTGGCGCGAATTGGGCGATGCGGGTGACGGCGTAGTCTGGGAGCAGGAATAGCGTCGGATGAGGCAGGGTGGTGAGAAAAGAATCGCGGGTGTAGTTGAGATTAGTAATAATAGGTGGATAGTCGCCTGTCGTCCCGATTGATTTTTCTAAACCGCGCAGTAATAACACCAGTTTTTTATCTGGTTGTCGATCGATCTGCCGTAGTTGCTCCTGTAAAGTTTCGAGTAAGAACCGCAGATCGGGGTTATCTAGTTCGATGAGCGCAAATTGAATATTTTGACATTGAGGATGCCCATCTAAATGGGTGATTAGCTCGTTAATGTCAGGTGGGAAATTCACCTCCACGAAGCCCAATTTAAACCCCCTGGACATCTGGAGAAAGGCAAGCAGAAATTGGAATACTTCTCCATTATCCGATCGCGTTAAGAGGGGGCAATCCGCTTGAATATTATGGGGCTGGAGGGCTGCTGATGGCTCTGTTGAAGGCATTGCTACGCATGAGTAAGGGATTGGGATAGTTCCAGCGATCGCTACCGTTATACTCTAGGACAGCGGTACTAAATAACATCTGCTGGCCGACTTCATCGTCTTGAATTTCTTTAGTTAGGGCAATGTTTGCTAACTCGGTGAAGTATTTTTTGGGGGTCGATCGCTCGAAACTAAATTGCAATTGTTTGATGGCATAATCCACGTCATCGATTTGAATTTTGGCATGATTTCTGCCTTGGGCAGTCAAACAAGCTCTTTGCATCAATTGCATCAGTTGGCGCACATGACCGCCGCTAGCTTTGACTATTTCCAATAGTTCGTTACTAGAAGCAAAAATATCATTGATATCTACTCTTTTTTCAATGATTGTCGAGACAGCATTTAAACCATGCGGATTATATTCGAGTGGATATTTACTGCGATCGAGTTGATAGATATTTACCATTGGCACGATATGCGGATCGCCAAAAGTACCATTCAAACCGCGTGGCGAATACAAAATCGAAATCGGTACGGTATAAATTATCGTGCAGTGAAGTTCTTGGAGTTGGGCTGCATAATCAAAAAACAGTTTGTGTGACACCTCGATCGGGCAGCGATCGAGATTATCCACGATGACGAGAAATCCTTTGTAATGAGGGAATTTTTTCCTTAGTTTTTTCAATCCATCCCCTAACAGCAGATTGATATCTGCTTTCATTCTCGTTACTTCTCTAATCAGCTTCTCCCTAACAACTGTCTTCTGAGATGTCCCATTTTTAATCTGTCCCTTGAGTTTAAATAAAAGTTTTGCTAGAAAAGGAACTTCACCTGATAAGCTGGTTTCAGCTTCCGTCTCGATCGAGAGTCCGACGGATTCTTCTGTTTCTTTGGTAATTTCTTTAAACCAATTCTCCACACTTTGAAGCAACCGAGCATCAAATCTAATATCGATCTGACGCAGAGCGTATTCTACTTGACGAATCACCGTCAAATAAATATCAATATATTCTAAATCGTTAATATCCGTCTCTTCTTGAACGTCTAAAAAAACAGTTAGATAATCATCTTTACACTTAGCTTCAATCCGGTGCAATTCGGTACTCTTACCACAACCACGATGCCCAGTGAATAAAATCGTCGCAAACTTCTCAGCCTTTTGTTGCTTTAAAATCTGTTCTACCTGCACAATCGCTTCACTATTTCTCGCGTCTAACAGCGGTAGATAAAACCGCTCCAAATCTTTGCCCTGAAGTGGTGCGACTTCGCAGACATCATAAGCATCGATTAAGTTGTTCGCTAAATCTGTCATATTCCGATCTCATCTACCCACATCAATATCATATCCCACCCCGTCTGGCAGTGGATCGTCCCTAATCGCGATCGGCATTTTCGCAGCTAACACCTGTCGATCGTTACTCTGTTTCCGTTCATCTACTGGTTCGGGGATGCGATCGAGTAATAAATTGACTAATTGCCCGCAAATATGAAGATTCGGGCTGGTAAATCGCAATGTGTCCGCCGCCAGGAACCAGATAAAGTTGTTTTGGTGCTGGAGCTGCTTGATAGAGTCGTTCGGACATTGCAACTTCGACAATCGCATCGCTAGTACCATGAATAAATAATACGGGCATTTTCAGATTGGGTACTTTCTCGATCGAGCTAAATCGATCGGTTAATAGCAATTCGATTGGAAACCAGCGGAGTGAAGAATTCTGGCGCGCTGCATCGGACATATTAGTAAAAGTGCTTTGAGCGATTAATGCAAAAGCATCGGGATGTTTGCTCGCCAGATCGATCGCCACAGCACCACCCATTGACTCGCCATAAATTGCAATATCGCCTGGATTAATTTGGCGAGATTTAGTTAGATATTGCCAAGCTAGCTCGGCATCCGCATATATCTGACGTTCGGTCGGAAAATTGCCCCCACTAGCTCCAAAACCGCGATAATCTACTACTAAAATACTAAACCCTAGTTGATGTAAAGCTTGCAGGCGAAATAGTACACTGCTCTTGTTACCCCCTCGTCCATAAAAAAGCAGCAATACTTTCGGCGATTTAAGAATTTTGCTCGGTTCTAGGGGCAGTGCTGGCGGCTCCGAGGCTGTAGGTGCTGGCAACCACCACCCATGCAAATTTTCTCGATCCTTAACAGGAATCAATAATTCCTCGTACCTCAATCTAATTTTAGGATCGTTAGGCAATCGGTACAGATCTCGGCGTGGTGCATAGAGCATCCGACCCTGATTTAGATACAAATACACGCAACACCCCGCATAGCCGATCGAACTTATACCTACTCCAACCATTAATAAATGTTGCCAATTGAACTTATTTTTACCACCTTGTTGTCTAAATTTATTAATTATTCGCATTTTGAAGTTAGGATAAAATTTAATCTGTTAACGATGAGTAAATCATCTAGCCGATGTTGAAGTAGTGCTAAGCAATGTCTAATTTTGTTGCAAAGTAACTTGCGATACAAATAAGTATTAGATACTAATAACTAGACATCCTCTGCATGTTTACATCCCCAAGTTGTTATCTGCAAGCCTCCCAGTTCTACCTAATTAATTGGCGTGAAGCCGATCGATTAGCTAGACAATATCTACCATAGATCGATAGTATGTTGACTATCAAAAAATCGATGACAGATTGAGTCAAGACTAGAGCAACAAATGAATGAGCTACGGCAGGGCGACCGTCAGGGCAGCTTATATGAGATCGGCAATTGACCCTCTTAATTTAAGATAGTAAATCTTAGATGATGTGAAGTAGATTTGGGGTTTTGTTGATGAGATTACTGGTACTCGTACCAAAGATTAAAAACAGCTCCGATGCCTGCTTCTATTTAACTTCAGAACAACTAGATTTAATTCCTGAGTCATCCCCTATCATTGGCTGCTATCTACATTAATCATCGTGCGATCGGGGGTTGACGTTTATGATACTTAATACGTTATTGCAGTCTATCCGTAACGGCAAAAATCGCTGGTTTATTAGCCTTACCCTCGCTGTTTTGGTCATCCTTATCGGTCAAAAAACAGCAGCAGCCGATCCCACTGCCACGATCGCTAGTTCCACCCAAGTGAGCGTTCCGCCTACGACGAATGGTGTTTACCTGTATGGTGAATCCGATCGGGCAGATGTGGTCGGTAAAGAATATATGGTATTTGAAACGATCGGCAACAAAACGATTGGTGCGTTCTATCTACCTCGATCGGAATTTAGTTGCTTCTACGGCCAATTTAAAGGTTCGCGATTAAATGTTACTTTAATTGATGCTTTCGATCTGAAAAAGTATCAATTAACCTTGAACCTCAATCCCAATGGTCTGACTGCCAGCAAGCAGCCAATGATGGGCGAACCTACCTATCAACCGATCGGCAAAATTAGCAATAGCGATTTGCTAATCCTTCAGACTTGTAAACTGCAACTGCAAAAATCTTAATCGCAACAGATGATTTTTGGAGCTTTGCAGAGATCCAGGGTGCCCCTTGTGGGTACCCTGGATCTCTGCTGTTACTATCTATTTATCGGTTACTAAACACCGAATTGCTTCTAGCAATCCTCTGGCTTTATTCAAAGTTTCCTCGTATTCTGTGACCGGATCGGAATCGGCAACTAATCCCGCGCCAGCTTGTACGGAGACAATATGATTTCCGCGTTCATCGGGACGCACAACCATTGTCCGCAGGGTAATGGCGGTATTGAGTTGCCCTTCAAAATCATAGTAACCATATACGCCCGAATACGCCCCCCGCCGACAACCTTCGAGCTTGTGAATGATTTCCAGCGCGCGAATTTTGGGCGCGCCGCTGACGGTACCCGCTGGGAAACAGGCTTTGAGTAGATCCCAGGCGGTTTTTCCTGGCGCGAGTTGGCCGACAGCATTGCTGACGATGTGCATGACATGAGAATACCGCTCGATCGTCATTAATTTATCGACGACTACCGTACCACTCGTACAGACGCGACCCAGATCGTTGCGTCCTAAGTCTACCAGCATCACATGTTCGGCGACTTCCTTGGTATCGGCGAGCAGTTCCAATCCTAGAGCTTCATCTTCTTGGGGTGTCTGTCCCCGCCGTCGGGTACCCGCGAGGGGACGCAGGGTGGCTTTGAGCGTACCATCACGATCTCGATCGGCTCTGACCATCACTTCGGGACTAGAACCGATAATCTGCCAGTCCCCAAAGTTGAAGTAAGCCATATAAGGCGAGGGATTGACCAGGCTGAGCGATCGATAGAGATCGAAGGGATCGCCAGTATAACTAGTAGACAAGCGTTGGGACACGACAACTTGGAAGATATCGCCAGCGGTGATATGTGCTTTGGCTGTCTCGACATTGGCGCAGAATTCTGCTTTGGAAGTGTTGCTGGTATAGGCGGCTGGCAGTTCTGTTAACGCTGGAGAGGGTTGCGGCGGCGTCCAGTGGAGGAATTTGGGGGTCAGCGGTTGTTGGAGTTTTTCAACGAGGGTTTTGATTCGATCGCTTGCCTGAGTATAGGCGAGTTCGAGATTTCCATTAGAACCTTGGAGATCGGCATAGGCGATCGCCCAGATTTTGCGTTTGACTCGATCGAAGACGATCAGATGATCGACTTGCATCCATAAGCCATCTGGTAAGTCGTCAGCAGTAGCTGGATGAATCGGAACTCTAGATTCGATCCATTTCATCAATTCATAGCCCCAGAAGCCAAATAAACCACCGATACCGCCTGGAAGTTGTGGGAGTTTGACTGGTTGATACGGCTCTAGACATGCAGCTAACGTCTGAAAGGGATCGCCAGTAAATGTAGTAACGCTACCATCGCGATGGGTTTGCGTCGTGCGATCGCCGCGATTTTCTAGCACCCACAAGGGATTACAGCCCAAGAAGCTATAACGTCCGACAGTCTCCCCACCTTCGACGGATTCGAGCAAAAAGCTATAGGGTTGACCCGCACAGACTTTATGCCAAGCCGAAACAGGAGTATCGAGATCGGCAACCCATTCTTGATACAGGGGAATAAAGTTACCGTGGCTGGCTAGCTGGCTGAATCGATCGAAACTAGGGAAAATCATTGCATTTACTGGAGTTGGTGACTGAAATCGATCGAAGTTGGGGAAGATCGTGGCAGGGGATGTTTTCTATTGTCCCTGCTGAGGTAGTTCTAGGGCAATAATTTGTTATCTTTGGCTGCAAATCTCAATTTTTACTACTGGTTGGGGAGTAATATAATCGAGGCTGCTGGGTTCGCTCGCTCGATACCAACTACTCGATCGAACCAATCCGCAAGATCTCGCAGCTATCTTATCGCCGATTTTTAACGATCGAGACGATCGTTCGAGCACTTAGTCCGATTTTCTTTATCAGATAATTAGTATGTCCATACAGAAAGATAAATTAGCTAAAACACTCCAATTAACTAGCAGTGCTTGTGCTGTTTGTGGTGGCGTTTTGCTTGCTGCTAATTTAGCAAATATTAGTAAGTACGGATTTTTGATACTAGCAATGAGTTCTGGCCAGCTATTAGTTTCAAGTCTACTTACCAAGGATACCCGAATGATTATTTATTCGGGATCTTTGTTTCTATTTGTCGATTGCTTGGGCGTCTATCGCTGGATTATTCAATAGCGAAGGCTCGATCGAGCCTGTCCTCTCCTGCAATTAACCTGTCGGTGGGTCAGATCCCCGATGATTATTGCAGCGATTTTGCGAGGGGTGTCTGAACTATGATTTTTTTGATGATGAGATGGACTTTGATTAACTGCTAGAAAAGAATCACAGTCCATCATTTAATCATTCTAATCACAGTTCAGACGTTTCTGCTGGTGGGGTCAGAAAACCGACTTCTTCGGAGAAGTCGGTTTTCTTGTTTGGGTTCTTATCGCGTCGAATGGCTGAGGTGGATCTGGCTCTGGCTCAGTTATATTTAGGACATGAGGGTTGGTTGAGCTACCGAACGAAAGCCACCAATATTCATAAGTATTCTTGTTAGTAATGTTGCCCTCATCTGCGATCTTTACGAAGGGAAATCGGGGTTTTAAATTTTAGTGACGATCGATAAGTTATTATCGATCACCATTTTTTAGATCTATACAAATTAGCAAAATT
>NZ_JANPGM010000006.1:0-2008 GCF_031423935.1 Chamaesiphon sp. VAR_69_metabat_338 | reverse complement strand
TTCGGAGCTTGTCCCCCATTTTTAAGCATATATTTGCCCGTCGATCGAAATCGTATCCCTAATTTGAGCAGTCATTCATATTCGATCGAGATTGCTAATCTTGTTCAATTGTTCGTGGTTCGCTCGCGACTGTTGGCGATCGTTTCGGCCAGGTAAAGTAGAAAGTCGTACCTTGGCCCAGTTCTGATTCTAATCGAATCGTCCCCGATTCGGCCTCGACGATCTTTTTAACAATACTCAAACCGACACCCGAACTATCGGGATTTTTTTGGGGATTGGCGGCTTGGAAAATCACAAAGATGCGATCGCGATCTCCGGGTGGGATGCCAGGGCCATTATCAGCGATCGCAAACTCATAGAAATCGTCGCGCTCTGTACTCGAAATTCTGACTGAGCCATCGGGGCGATCGTGATGTTTGAAGGCATTGCTAATCAGGTTGGTAAATACTTGGTACAACAGCAGTTTCCTGGTTTCCAGAGTCGGCAGTTGGGAGGTGAGATCGATCTTAAATGTCGGCGGCGGCGCGATCGATTCGATAACTTCTGCTAGCAACTCGGCTACAGAAACTAGCTCTAGCTGACTATCTTGGCGACCTACGCGGGCGTATTCCAGTAGTCCAGCGATCGTGTCATCCATGCGCTGCACGCGGCTGCGGAGCAGGTTCAGCTGCTGTGTGGTATGGGCGGACAAGCCGTCTAGATCCTCTTCGATCCATACGGATAGATTGGCAATGCCGCGTAGGGGTGCTTTGAGGTCGTGGGAGACGATATGGACGAAGCTATCTAATTCTTGATTGCGCTCTTTGAGCTGGCTGGCTGTCTGAGCCAGGAGCGTATTGAGAGCGGCTAGTTCGCGAGCGCGCTCTGCCAGGGCGATTTCAGCTTGTTTACGATCGGTCACATCGATCGAAATGCCGATCGCGCGGAGCGGTTGTCCATCGGGAGCATATAATATTTGACCCCGAGAACCAAACCAGCGGATCCCCTTAGTGGGATGAACGATCCGAAACTCGAAGTCGAGGTAGGTTTGCTGCTGCTCCAAGGCTGCGCGCACGGATCGATCGGCGATCTCTCGGTCTGATTCCATGACTGTAGCCAGCCAGTTGTCATAGGTAGATGGCGTTGTCGGATCGAGTCCGTACAAAGCATAGTATTCTGGCGACCAAATTATCCGATCGGCAACCACATCCCAATCCCAAGTCCCAATTTTGGCGGCTAATTGGGAGATTCTCAACCGTTGCTCACTTTCTTGTAAGGCAATTTCAGTCTGTTTGCGATCGGTGATATCGACCGCCGCTGCATACAGCACCCGCTCGGCGGGATCGATCTGTGAGGGATAGCTCTGGGCATTCCACAGGAACCAACGATAAGTGCCGTCTTTGTGCCGATAGCGGCTTTCATACGCTACTGTGACGTGCTCTGAAAACAACTCTGCGGCTTCCACACTCGATCCGGCCAAATCGTCCGGATGGACGAGATCCGTCCAAGAACGAGCTAGCAGTTCGGCTTTCGTCCAGCCGAGCGTTTGTTCCATTGTCGGGCTGACCCATTGAAAGCGACCGTGGCGATCGGCGATGACTTGCAAATCTGCCCCCACGGACAGAAACCGTTCGCGTTCTTGCTCGATTAGTTTGCGCTCGGTAATATTGGTAAATAAAGCGGCAAACTGGTTGCGACCTGGTTCCCCAGTTGCAAAGGCGTTGACATCGAACCAGCGATTCATCACGATCGATTGATTTTCAAACCGCACGGGTTCGCCAGTCTGCACGACTCGTCCGTAAATCTCAAACCATTCGGCTTCGAGACCGGGAATCAGTTCCCGTGCTGTCTTACCCACAGCTCCTACCAATCCTGTCAGGCTGCCGAAGATGGAATTAACTTCTAAAAGTCGGTAATCATCCGGTCTGCCATCTTCATCAAATAGCATTTCACAGATGCATAAGCCTTCATCCATCGACTCGAATAATGTCCGGTATTTGGCTTCAGAGGATTGTAACGCCAGACTAGT
>NZ_JANPGM010000005.1:0-4313 GCF_031423935.1 Chamaesiphon sp. VAR_69_metabat_338 | reverse complement strand
GGAAATCTTCTATGGCGTGGAAAACAAAGAACTAGTCGAACATGAAGAGTTAATCGATGCCGAACCCAGAGAGGTATTTATCATCGCCTGTCTGCTCGTCCCGATTATCGGTGTCGGTTTTTATCCCAAACTCCTCACCCAGATTTACGATTCGACCACTACCACACTAACAGCACACCTCCGCGATTCCGTCCCGACGATCGCGCACAAACCATCCAATCCAGTCGCGTTAGGCGAATTCTTCCGCGCGCCCAGACTAGTCAAATCGATCGACGGTTAATCCTCCGTCTGCGCCAATCGGCAACGCTCGGCATTAGATTTGACTCCCAAAACTCCCGCAGTATGTGGGAGCTTTTTTTGAGCTTTTTCGATCGAGATGTTATAATTCACAGATGCGATACCTAGCCTATGGCATCGACACATCGGGATGTAGCGCAGCTTGGTAGCGCACTGCTTTCGGGAAGCAGGGGTCGGAGGTTCAAATCCTCTCATCCCGATTAAGAACAATAGAATGGGGTTTTGACAAGGTTTTGGCGACTTTGTTGGAGCCTTTTTTATTGTCCAATAGACGATCCGTATCTGTAATCTGGGAATACTATTTTTATTGCTCGATTGAAACTACGGATTCATACCTGAAGATGAGTAAGTTCAAGGATTTCCCTGCACTTTTTCATATAGGATTCTATCATCCTAAATACAATCACTACAAAGATGTGTATGAAGATAATTGTTATTTCAATGAATTTAGTCAGTATATTTTAAATTTAAAGAATGGTGATATCAACGCAATTATTTACTTCAAAAATATATTGTCAAATTTAATGGAAGATGAAGAAATTGCCATTGTCACGGTTCCGCCACATAGGGCTGGAGAATCTTCCGGCATACAAAAACTAGCTAGCTGTTTAGTCCAAGACAATAAAAAATATATTGATGCTATTCGATGTCTTGAGAGATTTAAGACAGTTCCCAAATCTTCACAGAATCTAGGAAGTAGAAACGAGCACGCTCATTTAGATTCTATTAGAATGAGTAATTCTTCATCAATCGAGGATAAAAATGTTATCTTGCTCGATGACGTAATAACGACAGGTAGCTCTACAAATGCCTGTCGAAAAATAATATCTAAGAGGGGAGCTAAAGAAGTAAAAATAGTCTGCTTAGGCAAGACTATTAGACAAGTTGAATATGCTCATCGCTTAGTTGAAGAGAAATTTCAAGAAGAGTTACAAATCCTTGATTTTGAACATCATACAAAAACAGAGGAGATCGAAATGATTTTTGATTTTGAAAGGAGTAACATAGAACAAGATGATGAAGATCGATGGCTCGAAGAAATCTATAATCTGGAATCTTCAATGAGATGCGATCTTGATAATATCTCTGATTGTATCGGTTTTGTTGAAAATAATTTATGTGAATATGCTGAAGAAGCTCATAAAGCTTTGGATGGAGAAGATTATCTAACACCGATTAGTCCATTCTTAAAAGCCTTTACAGATTTAGAATAATGCCAAAGTTAGCATTAGCTATTAATAGCTCACTTTATAGCAGGCTCAATCTTGATGAGTTACTTAAAAACAATTGCTGGGTTTATCCTTGAAGATCACTATATTTGACTAACAATATTTTAAATCTGTAGGTTAGGTTGAAAGAAGCGAAACCCAACCTACTCAACTAGAATCGATCGCCACATTTAATAATATTTTACTCTGGCAAACCCAGTGACTTAGCCACATCACTAACTTTCACCATCAAAGTTAAAGGCTCTAGCGTTGAAGCCGTAAACCGATACTGCTCGTAAAACTGCTTTGCCTCCTCCGAAATCGCATGAACCAGGATCGATCGTATCCCCGCGATTTCCGCAGCCTTGAGCGTCCTCAGCACCGCATCTCGCAACAAACCCCGCCCAATCCCCTTACCTTGCCAATTGCGATCGACCTATAAACCCCGATCGAACCTCTGTTTCCCATATAATCGAAATAGCCCCCACCAGTGACGGCGAGGGCTAGATCGACCGAACGGACTGTTATCAGCAGCGCGATCGAATCAAACATAACTACTTCGAGGTTAACATGACAACCGCCACAGATACAGACATTCAGCAGATAAAAGATTTAATTACGGCTGGAAACGTAGCCACACAGAAGCAGATTGCCGATCTCACTCTAGAGATGCGGCTAGGGTTTGCCAATGTTGAAACCAAATTTGCGGAAGTCAAGGGCGACATCAAAGAATTACGTTCTGAAGTTAAAGCTTTGGATGGCAAGCTTGAAGAAAAAACCAAGAACTTAGACCAAAGATTGGGATCGGGAGAATTCACCACACGCGGCATCACCATCGGACTGACGGTAACAGTTGTAGGCGGGCTACTTTTGACCTTTGGCAAAATCCTCTTCTTCGGCAAGATTTTTTAGGCTCAAAAGACTGTTTACACCGCCAGCTACACCGCTCACTTATTGAGAACGCTTCAAAGTCTTATCAGCTAAAGGTTAAAGGTTTGTATGACCCCTGCTTTCGGGAAGCAGGGGTCGGAGGTTCAAATCCTCTCATCCCGATTAAGGAAAAAATAGCATTAGAAAAGGGTTTCGGCAAGGTCTGTGTGACTTTGCTGGAGCCTTTTTCATTGTCTTATTGACAACGAAAGGGTGGTTAGGCGTGTTTAGACATGACACTTTTACCCTGTTTTTTACCCTCCTATGAAAGTAACGATCGAGAACATCAACGGCAACCGCCCTTTATAATCGAAATACCCCCCACCAGCAAAGGCGAGGGGCAAATCGATCGATAGACTGTTTGCAGCAGCGCGCTCGAACTCAACATAACTAATACGAGGTTAACATGACTCAAGCCAGAGAACCAGATGACATCGATCGCGTTAACCGTGAATTGCGCGGGGTCAACCGCAGACTAGACAGGTTGGAATATACCCAGATTTCCCCTCAAGAATTTTCCAGTGTACTAGATCGGATTTACGAAGAAATTGGCTCGACTCGCTCGGAGATGAGAGCGGAATTTACAGCGGTTAATGCCAGACTTGACTCGCTCGATACCAAAACTGATATCATCATCCGTCGCCTCAGTAGAGAGGGGAATTTAGGATAGATTGAAGATCTAACATTCCCAGCCTCACCATCTCCAATTCAATCCAAAATCACAATTAGTTTACTTTTGCTAAAGTGCGAACTGCTAAAATTTCGTCAGAGCGTAAGGTTTCGATCGCAGAAATAGGCACCGCAATCTCTGTCAAAGATTCACCGAACGACTTGTCGTTGCGCTTGCGCTTCGCATTAAAAATTTCTAGTACGCAGCCTTCTTCGCCATTATTTGGATGAGAGACAAAATCGACTAACGTTGCAATATCTCCGGCTCTGAGTCCATATTCTGGTAAGTCGCGAGTTAATGAGACTTCTCGATCTAATTCCATTGTCATATTAAGACCCCTTACTAGGTTTAAGTGTCATGAATTGAAATTTGCCATCGATCTGTCTTTCTAGCCAAACGGTAATAACTGGCAGGATCGTACCATTTACACCGAAAAGTCATCAGCAATTATTTAACCGACAATTTCATTTAATCCGCTAACAATTACAGCTAGCTCCTCTGGGGCAATTTGGCTGATTCGATCGCCCAATCTATCTATTGATAACGTCCGTATCTGGCTAATTTTTACCCAAGACTGTTTTGGTAAAGCCACTGATTCAATTAAAAAAGTCAGCGGAAACTCAGCCTTTGGAGCTTGACTCGTCAGAGCCAGAGCAATTACTGTTCCTGAATGCCGATTGAATACGTCCTGGCTGATAATCAATACTGGACGAGTACCCGATTGTTCGCGCCCGCGTGTGGGATTGAGATTTGCCCACCAGATCTCGCCTCTTAGTATGTCGGCCATTGAATTAACTCTCCTTCGATCCCTTCTTCTGCTAATTGTTGTTCTATTTGTGGATCGAGTTTGGCACATTCACTCGCTAACCGAGTTTGACGCAGTAGGGAGAGTTTATCGGTTAATGCTTCTTGGATTGCTTTACTCCGATTGGGAAATACTCTTTGTGAGACTAATAGATCTACTTTCGACAATAGATCTGAATCGATCGTAATTGCGACTTTGTTCGTTGCCATAAATGCTTACAAATTCTTTGGTATGATAAATTATCATACCAATTTAAGACCTTTGTTGTCAATTACAAACTGTTAGAGATCGAGAGAATAGTCAAAAACTTTTGCTTCGCATACGTTAGCTTTTGGGCAGTGTCTGGGGTGTTGACTACCAAATTGTTTTTACATAAGGATATTTTAGAATGTTGTTATCGCAG
>NZ_JANPGM010000004.1:0-4579 GCF_031423935.1 Chamaesiphon sp. VAR_69_metabat_338 | reverse complement strand
AGTAAATTTACCCATAAAACGGTCTTACTCAGTGGCGATAATCTACTCCTCCAACCCCAAGTTGCGGATTTTATTTGGGAGTGAGAGCGTTAACCTCTATCTCAAACAAATAGAGGCACCTGTAAGCAGGTGCCTCTATTTGCGAGCGATCGATTAGACGATCGATCTATTTAGTCGCTGGTGCCACTGTTGGTGTCGTGGTTGTAGTAGTGGGAGTAGTAATCGTGGTGGTGGTAGATGGTACTGTCGTTGCACCAGTAGTGGTTGTAGTAACTGTCTTTTTGGTTTTCTTAGACGCTGTTGTCGTCTTTTTGGCTTTACAATTAGCGTGTACCTTAGTGGTGAGAGTTGCCGGATCGATCGTCTCTGTACCGACAACTAAAGATTTATATTTTCCAGCACCATTAACTAAAGCTTCACCACAACCATTTGCGGCTACATCTTGACGCTTGACGGCCTTATTTTTAGCATTCATCCCAGTAATTGGGTATTTTTGCTTGGCGGTTAAACCAGTGACTACGACTTGATCTTTACTAGTTTTATAAACTTCAGCAGTAGCGATCGAACTATGTGCCAACGTTAAGAATGCTGCAAACGCGATCGTCGGAATCGAAAACTTGATGGACATAGATTTTGGTAATTGTGATTGTTTAATTAGTTAAGTGGTAGGTGCTGGTTATTAGTTGTTAATGAGGGGTTATTTGTTCCCCTGCATCGCCCGAATTAATTCGGCGGCAACTTCTGGGCGCGAAAATTCTGGCGGTGGCAATTCCCCTTTGCGCAGTAAGTCGCGTACTTTCGTCCCTGATAAATGTACCCGTTGTTCGGGAGTGCTAGGACTAGTCTTAGTAGTTGCCATCGATTTGGTAACTTGGCAATAAAACGCGTGCTCGAACATCATCGGCGTAATGCCGAGTTCGTCTGGCGCGAATTCACTAAAAATATGCTGGGCATCGTAGGTACCATAATAGTCACCGACGCCAGCATGATCGCGACCGACGATAAAATGGGTACAACCGTAATTTTTACGAATCAGTGCGTGGAAAATGGCTTCGCGCGGCCCTGCATAGCGCATCGCGGCTGGATTGATGCCCAGAATCACCCGATCGCTGGGATAATAATGTTCGAGGATGATCTCATAGCAGCGCATCCGCACGTCGGCAGGAATATCATCTTCTTTCGTCGCGCCGACTAAGGGATGCAGAAACAAACCATCAACGGTTTCCATCGCACACTTTTGGATGTATTCATGAGCGCGGTGGATGGGGTTGCGGGTTTGAAAGCCGACAATCGTGTTCCAGCCTTTGGCTTGAAACTGGGCGCGGGAAGCCGCCGGATCGATTTGATAAGTCGGGAATTGGGGGTGTGCGTCCCGCTCTAATAACCAGATCGCCCCTGCTAAATTCACACTACCTTGGTCGTAAACGACTTTGACACCAGGATGTTTTTCATCGTCAGTGCGGTAGACATTAATGGCTTCTTGCTGTTTATCGTAGGTATATTTTTCAGTTAGTTCTAAAACACCCACAAATCGACCCGTACTGTCATCCAGCCTTACGAGCGTCCCGATCTGTAGCGGTGCGGCAACGGCTTCGGTGACTGAGAGCGTAATCGGAATCGACCACGGTAAGCCGTCGGCTAATCGCATCTTGGCAACGACGTTATCGTAGTCGGCTTCCGGCATAAACCCAGTGAGGGGGCTAAATGCACCGATCGCAATCATGACTAAATCGGAAAATGCCCGTTCGTCTAGCGTAACCCTGGGTAAATGTTCGGCTTTACTGAGAAATTCGGCTTTTTGAGCGGGGGTGGCGATGCGATTCACCACAGGTGAGGCTTCGCCATCGATTAACTTACCGCCGTGGGGTGCAATACCAGAACGCTGACTCAAACTAACTTCCCTCGCAATCTTGAGATATTTTTATCATTTACTCTAGCAGCTTTTCAGTCCCGAATATTTAGTATCTTGACGGTCATGCTCGAATTGCGAGTCTTGAGGTTGCTCGAATAAGCGATCCATCCGCGTGAGATTCAATAAGTCTCGGACTGGTGCCGCAATCGAGCACAGATACAGATTGCCACCAGCAGTTCTGAGCATTTTGAGCGCGATAATCAACGCACTTAAGCCAGAGCTATCGATCGAACAGACATCAGTCATATCCAGCAGCACCTGATTATTGCCCGTTGCTAATAGAGCACTAACCTGATTGCACAGTTCATTCGCTTTCACGCTGTCAATTCTGCCTGCTGGTTTGATAATTTTGAGAGGAGCAGCCATATCATCGACTCACGAAGTTGCATTTAGTCTAAAAGTTAGTCAGCGATCGTCATCGCCGATCCATCTATTTCAGGTGCGATTCACTAGTCGATCGACGACGGAAATATGTCTTAGTCTGTCGGATTCAGGCTAGCTGTCACTCACAATTGAGTGGCTGTGAGACAGATTTTTTTCTATATCATAGATATCATCCCCCATCTGCGATCGAGATCGCATGGGCTGAATGACTTAAAATCTTCAGTGCTGAGTAGTCTGGAGATCGCTTATCAAATACTACCGAGCTACGCAGCCGTGAAGATAATTTCTAAGGCAGATTTAACGATCTGTCGATCGAGTTTTAGCCGCTCCGATCGGCTCGATTTTTAGTCGAACACTTCACTTAAACTTAAGCCTATCGCCAAAATCTCTAGTTGGCGCAATCCCGATCTCCGTCCGCATGTATATGTACTAAGATCGTAAAAATCCGGATAGCATCTCGTCAAATTTAGGCTGAATACTTGTGCTATTTATAACAGTTAGGATCGGCGGTTGTGACAAAATCGAAGTTTAGTCGATCTCAATAACGACTCCCAGCTATGGGTGTAATCCGATCGACCCTATTACTAGTGAAAGTTTCACCGCCATGTGGATCGAGTTCGAGCTGGCGTATCGTCTGACACTCAGTGCTGCGTCCGCTAGCGGGCAATATGTTTGATGAAAATCGATGCGCGATCGCGCTTCAAATCCGGCGACAACCGCACTCGATCGCTTGCGTAACTCCAGCCCATGTTATCGAGCGGATTGCCATTTTGCTCGCGCTAATCGGTAGAGATAATGTTCGCGCAGCGGATGTCCGACTGCCAGCAGGGGATGCTCGAATGTCTCTGCGGCACGTTCCATGCCCAATCGTTCCATCACGGCACGAGAGCGATGATTGGTAGTAGTAAAGGAGACAATTTCTGGCACGTCTAGTCGCTCGAACCCAATTTCCAGCGCACCTTTAGCCGCCTCGGTTGCGTAGCCTTTGCCCCAGTACTCCACCGCCAGCCGCCAGCCTACCTCGACACAGGGCGCAAAGGATAATTCATATTGGGGAATGTTTAGCCCCACAAAACCGATAAATTGGCGATCGATTTTGGACTCTACCGCCCAAAAGCCCCATCCTCGATCGGCGATGCGGGATTGGAGCCGATCGAACATGGCATCGCTAGCCACTCTGTCTAACAAATTAGGCAGAAATTCCATCACCTGCGGATCGCTATTGAGTCTGGCAAATAATGGTTCGCGATCCGTCTCAATCCATTGTCGCAAGCTGAGTCGATCGGTTTCAAATTCGATTAATACTGCCATGAATTTGCGATTTGAAATGATAGATGTTGACTTGTTGGCAGAGCCTTGGCTTTGGCATGACGGAATGAGCATAGATCGACTAAAACGATCGAAGTTGGGTATAAATTACGATACTTCAATCGATCTAAACTTATAGTCCCAACTCCCGATATCTCGCTTGCAGATCGCGGATGGTAAAGATCGTCTCAAAGTTTAATCCCTGCTCGGCATAAAATGCCGCGCCACCTTGTTCGCGATCGACTAATGTCAGGACTCGATCGACATCATAACCCGCCGCTCTGAGTCGTTCTACCGCTTTCATTGCCGATTGTCCGGTAGTGACGACATCTTCTAGTACAACTACCTTGGCACCAGGTTTGAGGGTAGCACCCTCAATATAAGCTTGAGTGCCGTGTCCTTTGGCTTCTTTGCGAATAATTAATGCTGGTATAGATTTACCTTCATACACAGATACCACGCTGACAGAAGAGACAATCGGATCTGCCCCGAGGGTTAAACCCGCGACAGCATCGGTATCAGCAGGGAGCATCGAGAGTAAAATTCGGGCAGTGGCGACAGCACCTTCGGGATGGAGAGTAACTTGTTTGCCGTTGATATAATAAGTACTTTTTTGACCGGAGGAAAGGACGAAATCACCTTCTTTATAAGCTAACTGACAGAGCAGATCGAGCAAATGTTGGCGCAGGATAGTTAGATCGATCGTCGGATAGGGAATATTGCCAACAGGTGAGTGCATAATTTAGATATTTAGATCGTTGGATATTAAATCTTATCCTAGTGCCGATCGAATAGCGCGATTTCACCAACTAGCTCACATCTGGACGCAACTTTCGAGCATCCGATCGAAATCTTCCCGATGGAGCAATCTACCAGTTGAATAACGTAAATAAGTGATATAGAGGTTAACCCATGATGAAATTACAAACGCTGTGCTGTGTGGCACTAACTGTCGCCGCAACTAGCTGTTTCGCC
>NZ_JANPGM010000003.1:0-5890 GCF_031423935.1 Chamaesiphon sp. VAR_69_metabat_338 | reverse complement strand
TCGATCGAAGTTAGCGATAAAGCCCAGCTCGAACGCTGTCTAGCTCAAATCAAGCAAATGAGCGACGTGCTCAATATTCGGCGGCTGACTCAAGCAGAAAATTAAATCGACTTAACTTAACGAGGTAAAACTGAAATGATTTTCGATGAATCCATGCAAAATGCGCTCGCGGGCGGACTGGCCATTATGATTTCAATCGGCGCGATGCTGATGATGCTTACCAATGTCTGGACTACCAAAAAAAAGTAGTAACATTGAGAATACAAATAGCAAATGTTCGCATCCCGGCAACACTGAAGAGATAGTTGCTGGCTCGATACGTCAATGTGACAGTAGCTGAAGCTCTAGCTTTTGTTCTTTAGCTACGTTCTGCATCTCGATCCGTTCTAGCAATCTCGTTCGCGATCGCCGATCTCAGAATATTGCTCCTGACAGAGATCGCGTCGATTACGCTCTGGAGTCATGACGGAAGTAGCTTCGGGATGCGGGACGATCGTGCCGATCGCTTCGAGATCGCGGAGAATATAATTTAATTGATTGGCGATCGAACCGATCGAAATCTGGGTATCACTGCCTGGTTGACGGCTAGCTTGTAAAAAGTGCAACCGCATCTGCCACGTAGAATGGTGGGGATGTTTGTGAAGATATTCTAAAACAGCTTGACGACTAATCATGTTTACTACTCGGATTTTGCAATTATCATCATTGTCTCGCGATCGTCAATGATTGTGTAGCTATCTTAACAATTTTGTCGCTATTCTAATAAATTTTCTAATAATTTAGGCGATAGCCCACTTTTCGCACCGTCTCAATCGGATCGGGATGTCCGAGCTTTTTGCGGAGGGTGAGGACGTGGGTATCGACAGTACGCGGATTATCGATATCGACATCCCAAGCGCGTTTGAGCAGTTCGCTGCGATGGACGGGACGGCCATTTGCTTGGGCTAAAACGTATAGCAGGCTAAACTCTTGCGGACTCAAATCGATTCTCAGATCTGACGAGCGGGCGGAACTACTCACCCGATCCAATCGATCGCCATCGAAATTTCGAGTCCGATCTCGGAGGTAAACACACCGCCGCACCAGATCGATGCGTAAATGGCCATAGGTGAGGTCGGTCGGAATCGTGACTGCCAACCGACTGCGGCGCAGCAAAGCACCCACCCGTGCCAAAAATTCGGGCATACCAAAGGGTTTTTTGAGGTAATCATCTACTCCAGCTTGGAGTGCGCCGACTAAATCGCGCTCTTGAATGCGTGCCGATAGCATCAACATCAGCGAGTTGCCCTGAGGAAATAACCACTGGCAAAATTCCAATCCAGTGCCATCGGGTAAATCGGAATCGACGATCGCCAGTGTTGGCAATTCTTGCTTGCAACGTTGGTAAGCTTGGGCTAGCGTTGCTGATTGCTGCACTTGATAGCCCTCTTGCTGAAGATGCCAAGCTAGGAGCGATCGTAAGTTTTGATTGCCTTCAATCACATGAATCTGCACGCTGTTGTCGATCCAATTAGTTAACTTTTAACCGATAGCAATTACCACATTGCTGCTACAACTATTTTCGATCGCGATGAGAGTCGATCGCCATCGCCCTACCAGAACGACGCGAATCGCCGCGATCTTTTAATAGCAATTTGTCAAAGCTGGCACAACCGATCGGGCACTGCCGACATAAATCCTATCGCTAGATCCAGACTAATTAGTTCGGTAATGCCAGCGATCGCCAGCAGCCGGCAACGGGTATTTTCCACACTGCAATTGTTGAGAATCTAGATTAAAGTGGATATATGCCCAGTCGAGCGATTTTGATATATCCTATTTAATATGTAGAGAGATTTGGCCATGCTGCAAACTATAGAAACGATCGGGCACTACCAAAAGATTACTGATGCTTTAGTTGAAATGTGGCATCGTGGCTATCGCTATGATGACTTACGTTTGTATCTCGATGGATATTTAGCAGCATTGAGGAGCACTAATGCCTTAGAGGCTCATCAAATTAACCGGATTGAAGAAGAAGCGATGCGTTATGTTTACGATCCTTCCAACTTTGAACGAGCCGAACCGCAGCGGGAACCAGATTATTATTAATAGTCTGCCACTCTTATATTCTCAAAAGAGCGATCGATTAATGATGATATTAATCGATCGCTCTTTTGTTGTCAGTTCTTACTGCCCTAGCTAGCTAAAGCAACTTCTACTATTTGCTGAAGTTCGCCTTTTTGATAGAGTTCGGTCATCACATCCGACCCACCAACAAATTCACCATTGATATAGACCTGGGGAATAGTCGGCCAATTAGAATATTCCTTAATGCCTTGGCGAATATCTGGTTCGGAGAGTACATCGACCGTTTCGTAAGGTACGCCGAGAATATTCAGAATTTGCACGACTTGATTAGAAAATCCACATTGGGGCATCAATTTATTGCCCTTCATGAACACCATAATTTTGTTGTCGGTGACTAGCTTACTAATCTTTTCATCTACATGAGTAGTCATAAAGCAGTTAAAGATAAAGGGGATAAAGTAAAAAGGGAATTGGCACAGATGAACTGAAGTAGCTCAACCGTAAAATTTGCTGGCTTTAACCTAGTTTTCTGCCTGCCAGGTTGCGGGGGTATAAGTCTTGAGCGCGAGGGCGTGAATTGCCCCACTAGCCATCGCTTCCCGCACGGTACCATAGACTAGTTGATGCTGTTGAATTAGGGACTTGCCTTCAAACTGGGCAGAAACTACTACCGCTTGATAATGATCGCCGCCGCCAGTGAGATCGGAAATCTGCACGATCGCATTGGGGATACCGGACTCGATGCTGGCTTTGACTTGACTGGGAGTAATCGCGCTCATGCTGAAGTTAGCTGTTAGGGATGAAAGAGGAAATTTTTGCGAGGATCGCCCCACCTCGCAAGGGCGATCGAGTTTAAGGCTAATTATTATATAAGTATTTTGATTATAGCTGGAGACTCGATGGGCGATCGCGGCTCTAGGAATTAATCAGATCTGTCAGATTGACCCACCGAAACTGGCGATCTCCACCGAGTTCGATCACTACTTTGACTCTTGGTTCGATCTTGGGTAGTTCGGTCAGATAAGCTAATTCTTGATTGGCTAAGACTTGGCCGTCAATCAGCCACAAGACTAAGCCTTTAGATGTGGGTAGCAGGTGTGCTAGATGAGTGTCCAGCATCGGCGGAATATAGTAAGTACGAATATCCTTCTTGCCCACGTGTGCTGGCCGGACGCCATGGATACCCGTCAGGTAGGTACCGACATCGCCCAATCCCCGCGCGGAGATATGCATACTCTCGTAGCCATTCGCGCGTAATCGCCGTTGATATCGACCCTCAAAGCCACCTTCGAGCGGGATATATACGCCCAAGGCTCCAGCTTGTTCTAGATCGCGGATAAATGGTTTACCAGTCGTAAATAAGGGCATCTCGACATCCTAGTGACAGTGATTCGTGCAGTGGCGATCGCCAATTGCCATAAGGGGGAGTTCGGTCTCGAACGAATTGTCGGTACCTCAATCTCGATTGCACAAAGTGCAGGCTTTTCCAACTCCACAGCGCGAAGTTGTAACGGCGTTGGCGTAGCCTCTCTCATGGAGAATCGCGCACGCCTCCTCTTAATTATGCCACGAGTCGGGAATGTCCAACTAGGCTTACTTGAGGATATTAATCCCATCGTAGACTAGCGAAATTAATTCGCCGCGATCGTTGAAGTCGATCGCGGATGGTTTAGGCGTGATAATCGTAATATTTTCAAATGCCCAGCAGCAGCCACAAGAACGGGCTAGCTCGACCAAAAGTTGAATCTGGGGAATATCTAATCCAATTTGGTGAAAATAATCAAAATAACTCAAATAAGCAATTCGATAATCTTGCATTGCTGTCGGTAACAATGCTGGGTTCATCTGGGGATAACTTTTTTGAATTTCGGCAATTGAAACTTGATTGAGAAAATCGCCGAGTAAATCGTAGGCCATTAGTTGGGCTTCGCCCACAATTTGGGCGCGGGGATTGGCGTAAGCCTTGACCACATCAATAAAATCTGGCTCGATTTGCCGCTCGATTTCCCAGTCGCAGCCATCACAGATTTGGTGAAGAATTTTTTTGCCGACATCGACTAAATCTGGCCGGTTAATCAAAATTGTCATCGCCGTGAGCGGATTTTCCGTCCACAAAATTCGCGATCGTTCTAGCCCAGCATACAGATAACAAGCATTGATGGCGTTCTCCGCACGTTCGCGATCTGTCGCGCGATCGCTCAAAATCCCCTCCCATTTAGCCCGAACTTGAGGGATAAAGTCTACTTCTAACTTAACTAGCTTCCGGCGTTCCATTAAAGCTTTGCTTAAGTATTGGGCTAGAGGTTGATCTTTTACCGATTTACCTGGAAGATCGATAGATAATGGCATCTTAATCTGGATTAAAGTTTAGTAAATTTTTATATACTTAGATATTAGGTTAAATCTGGCAAACAAATCTCGCGAGCGGCGAAATTGACCGCAGCGGTTGCCTTTAGCACCAATTGATGAAAACCAGAAATCCGACTGCTTCCCTGGTTAATAAGGTAGCTATTTAGTATTTAGCACTAGTCAGGCTATTATTTGGATTCTAGCTAGAAATTCAGTCGCTCGGCATGGTCAATTTGGCGGATTCTAGCTGGTAAATCTCGCACTGAGGCCCCAATCGTGACTTGCTCCAAGCCGCAACTTCGGCATCAATTTCTCCACCAGCGACGATCGCTCGCGATCGATCTGTGGCAAGCCCAGAGCGAGTTGTTATGCGATCGACTGAGTAATTGCCCGCAATTCATCGCCGCACAGACGATTCTTGCTTACCAAAGCTGTCGCCAAGAGCCAAGTCTGGATTATTTATTCGCCCATACTGATAAACAGTGGGGCTTACCGCGCTGTGTCGATGGATTACCGATCTGGCATCGCTGGCAGACTTCAGCAGAATTATTCACAGGTAGTTACGGTATTCGCGAACCCAATCCCAAAGCACCCTTATTATTACCAGGCGAGATCGATCTGATTTTGGTTCCTGCTGTGGCGATCGATCGGCAGGGGTATCGACTGGGTTATGGTGGTGGTTACTACGATCGACTGCGTGCAGATCCAGTCTGGCGCAAGATTCCGACGATCGGGATCGTCTTTGATTTTGCCTACGTCGATCGACTCCCGATCGATCCTTGGGATTTGCCACTCGATGCCGTTTGTACGGAATTGGGCGTGACTACAAGTAGGGGTAATTCATGAGTTACCCCTACTTTTTAGCTTGTTCTTTGCGTTCGCTGTAGCGATCGGTCAGATAATCCACTTCATCGCGCAATAGTAGCGTGAATTTGTAGAGTTCTTCCATCACATCTACCACTCGATCGCGATAATCCGAATCCTTCATCGTGCCATCCTCATGAAACTCTTGATAAGCCTTGGCAACCGATGACTGGTTCGGAATCGTAAACATCCGCATCCACCGACCCAATAGCCGCATCGTATTCACGGCATTAAAAGACTGCGAACCGCCACTGACTTGCATTACCGCCAACGTGCGTCCTTGTGTCGGTCGGACTGCGCCGATACTCAATGGAATCCAATCGATCTGATTTTTAAGTATCCCCGTAATCTGGCCGTGCATCTCTGGACTAGACCAGACTTGCCCTTCCGACCACAGACTTAACTCGCGCAATTCTTGAACTTTGGGATGAGTATCGGGTACGCTCCCGTAAATTGGTAACTCGCGCGGGTCGAAAAACTTCACCTCCGCGCCAAACTCTTGAATAATCCGCGCAGCTTCTTCGGCGAGTAACCGACTGTAGGATCGATCGCGCAAGGAGCCGTAGAGAAATAAAATTTTCGGGGGATGGGTCGATCTCGCCAGCGT
>NZ_JANPGM010000002.1:0-5337 GCF_031423935.1 Chamaesiphon sp. VAR_69_metabat_338 | reverse complement strand
CTTCGAGGCGATTCATCTTCCGTTCGACTAGGGCGCGACGGTGGCTCAATACCAGATGTTGCGATCTTCGTCTACTTCCAAGAACTTGAGGGGGAGTTCTTCGTTAACTAATTCTTCTTTCGCTTTGCGGGTGCTGATGTGCGAACCGGGAATAAATCCACGCAGTCCTTCAATCCGGACTAGGGCACCACCACGGTTGGTCGCAAATACTTGCGATCGCACGGTCGCATCTTCGGCTTGAAGCTGACGTACCCGCTCCCACGCCCGCATGTATTCGATTCGGCGGATGGAGAGAGTGAGTTGCCCGTCTTCATTTTCATCGGTGAGGATGAAAAATTCGCGAGTTTCGTTGGACTGGAGTACTTCTTCAGGTTGATCGACACGGTTGATCGACATCTCCTGAATGGGGATATAGGCCGCAGTTTTCGCGCCAATGTCAATCAGAGCACCCCGTGGCTCCAGACTAAATACGGTACCAGCAACGACATCGCCAGGGCTAAAGTGGTAATCGTATTTATCGAGTAATGCTGCGAAATCGTCGAGGGTGAAACCGATATCTGCTGTTTTCTGACTGGCCATGCAATATTATAGTTTATCCTAGTGGTGTTCTCTTCCGTATTAATCCGCCTCCTATCGATGTACACGCACGTTGACTAAATTAAATCAGTTAATAATGTGTCGCCTACATCTACATATCTCGTTCCGTCTCGTTGCGAGAACGTCAAAGAGTTGATATTTAGAGTCCAAACATCGTATTCTAGCACACGATCGAGCCATATTTCATCCCCTCTGGTATGGCGATCGGGCAGTTGCTTCGATCTTTGCCTCCGTTGGCTGGATCGATCGCGTGGTTAATACTCAAAGTCATCACCCAGATCTCGGCGTTCCAATCTCCTTACGCGCCGATTTAACAATCTGTTTTTGCGTTGAACTTCTGACAATTCAAAATTTAAATCGTCAGCATAGTTTCTCAGCGGTGTAAATCCATCCCGCACGATGAGCATAATCGCCCCTTCAATACTCCCGATCCGGTTGCGGAGATCGACAATATCTTCTCGCAAGGCATTGTCATTTTGCTTCATCGCAACGACATCCTGCTTAAGTTCGCCGACATCCTGCTTGAGGACGCCGATATCTTGTTGCATTGCGCCCATGCCTTGCTGCATAGTACCTATCCCTTGCAAGACTAAGCTTAACTGGGTTTCGATTCGATCGAGTTTTTCTTCAGACATGACAAGCTCCTGAACCAATTCTAATCGATGACATTATAATTCGTCGTAGCTAATTAGTCGATCGAAAACGACAAAGGTAGAGACAAAAACTTTGTCCCTACCTTTAATCGTTCGCAACTAGTATTTATTCAACTGAAGAAGGATTTTCTAAAATCTCAAACGAATTAACATTTAAGACTTTCCCAATCATTGCTAGGGTCATGACATCATCATTTAATGTGCCCTGTACCTTCACATGCAATCCGACTTTACGTAAATCGCGAGGACAATCTAATAACTCGTAAGTCGTGCCATCCTCGGCTACCAATGCCCACGCACCAGTACCAAAACCTTTATGTTCAATCCCACCGATCGCCGTAATCATACTGTTTGAGAATCTCCTCTCGCTGCGAACCTTGCTAAACCAAAACACAACAATCCATTCACTACCAAGAAACCACGAGCGATCCCGCCGTCACCGAGTAGCCAGACTTGGGGAGAGACGACTGCACTCACCAACAAACAAGCAGCTACACCCAAACTAGTACCGACTGCAAACCATTTTCCCTGAGGAAGCGACCAACAGACCACTAGTAATAGTAGCGGAATAAGGACACTGGCAAACACTGGATTCAAAATACTGTTACCAGCGATCGCATTTCCTAATTCGGGAATCGAACTGCCTAACAGGCGGAAGGGAGCTTGGGGGAGGTCGAAGACGTAGAATCCTTTGAGGAAGAACAACCCACTACTCCCGGCAATCATCCCGCTAAATAACGGGAAGGTGAAGGGCACGTAATTGCGAATCAAGAAGGCGAGCAGATACGAACCGAGTACCATCGCCACCTTGGGTAGTAACGCAACTGCGCCACCGTCGATCCAGAATCGCAGATTTAGATAACCATTATCGCGCAACCAGCGGAAGAAGTCATTGAAGGTAATCTTGCCTTTTTGGGCGAGTTTGACGGCACTAGCGGCATCGAGATGTCCGGCACCGTAAAAGTTCTGCGGGTCTGCTTCAATTTTGCGGACGGACTGTTGGAGGACGGCGAAAACTTCATCGGGCGCGGTAACGCCAGTCGATTCGATCAAGGCAGCGACGCCAGCAACGTGGGGCGCAGCCATACTCGTACCTTGGAAACCCGAAATAATTGGTTCGTTAGTTTCGGGATCGATCGTTTCTTGCCAGATCTTGCTGCCATGTCCGCCACCTGGTGCGGCGATATCGACACCGGCACCGTAGTTGGAAAACTCAGCGCGTTCGCCTTGGGCATCGGTCGCGGCAACGCCGATCACGCGGGCGTAGCGGGCGGGATAGGACGCCGAATTATTGTTTTCATTACCAGCAGCGGCAATGATGACGACGCCTTTGTTATAAGCGTATTCGATCGCGTCTTTCATGACTTGACTTTCGCCACCGCCACCGAGACTCATGTTGATAATATTGGCTTTGTTATCTGCGGCAAACCTAATTGCTTCGGCGATGTCACTAATCGTACCGCCACCGCTAGCTGATAAGACCTTGAGCGGCATGATGTTTGCTTCATAGGCAATTCCGGCTACACCATAGTTATTGTTGGTGGATTGGGCGACAGTACCCGCTACGTGAGTGCCGTGTCCGTTGTCATCGTCAGCCTCGACCTTATCGTTGACGAAGTCATAGCCCGCGACAAATTCGGTATTAGCCAAGTCGGGAACTTTGCTCACGCCCGTATCGATAATCGCGACGGTAATCCCCTGACCGCGATTTTCTTCCCAAGCTTGCTCGGCATGAATGCTATGTAAATGCCACTGTTTGCTGTACTGCGGGTCGTTGGGAGCAACGCTAGCATGATAGATATAGTTTGGCTCGATCGCTTCGACATCCTGAGCCAAGCTCGATGCGCGGAGTTTGTCGAGTAGTGCGCGATCGCCTTTGACTGTATATGTATGCTCGGACTGCGAAAATTGACTATTGAGGTGGGGGCTGAGGTGATACTGCGCGCTCAACACCTGCAATTGTTTGTCTATTTCTGTGGCTGAAGTAGTTTCTTTAAAATCAATGACTAGCGAGTCAAATTCGCCCTTGGTTGCCAATCCTTGGAAATTAAAGATGGCAAACCCGATGCCTAAACAGAATAAGCACAAGATTAACAGTTTCCGCATATACCGCGATCGCTCTCAACTTAAATAATATTCCCAGCATAGCTCAACATTTTGGATTTAGGGAGTAGGGAGTAGACATTGTAATTATGGGGCGTTAAGCGTTTAACGGCCATCGCCACCCTGGTTTTTCACTCTAGTCAGCAGAAAATGAATCAAAAGTAATGAATCCTCGATCGACGACACAGGTGTTGGCACAGAAAATCGACGCGAGGAGAAGATTAAAACCAAGCACCGGCACAGTGCCGGTCGATCGTGAGGGTGACAATCGAGCGATCGATCGCCATCCAAAAACATAAGTCATTTTGTGTTGCTTTTGGTATGTACGCCTATGCCGCTCGCAGCAGTAAGCTCGTCTGAGAAATCGAGGAACTCAGTGGACGCTGACTTATTCCTCGATCGTGATGTGATTTAGATCGCAATGAATTCTAAATTGCTATGCTACGATCCATACAATTTAAAATTACCCTCAAAATTCAATAGTATCGGGTAAGACATTAAAGCGTTTGATGCCGTATCAGTTTAATCTTAGCAACGGAGCAGCTATGAAACCTAAATCTGATGTCAATGTCGATCGAATTGCCTTTGAAAAAATGAAGCGGATCGTGCCGGGATTTCTGGCAGGGAATAGAGATAAAACTTCATCTGACTATTCGGTAAGAGCACTCCCTGAAGAAATAGCCTTCAAATTGACCAATCGCTGCAATCTTCGCTGTCAGCATTGCTATCAATGGAATGAAGATGGTCATCATCACCATTTAGACCGAGCCGCACAAAATGAAGATGTAGATCTGGCCGTTATTGAAAAAGTATTTGCGGCGACACAATCGGTCAAATCTAATGTTTTTCTGTGGGGTGGCGAACCACTAATTTATCAAAATTGGGATAAATTAGTCGATTTACTCGAACGAGATCCCCGCTGGACATCGATTTGTACGAATGGAATTTGGATTGAGAAACAATTATCGTCGCTGTTGAGAATCTCAGAACAACTAGAAATGTACATAGCTGTTGAAGGATTTGAAGACGAGCATGATGAGATCAGAGGCAAAGGGAGTTATGCAAAAACAATGCAGGGCATCGATCTCCTTTTAGAGCACAAGCGACTAGGGACATACAAAGGCGAGATCGCGATCAATTGTGTGATTACCGCAAATATGGTCGATCGATTGTACGAATTAATGGAATTCTGGGAAGTAAAAGGTGTAGACACTGTTTATTTAAGCTTTCTATGGTATCTGTCTGATGAGACTTCTAGCAAAATGGATCGATATTTTGCAGATAATCTCAACTTTTTACCAATTAAGGATGTTCAACCTAGTTGGTATTCATATAAATACAAGCTCGCTCCCAATCTAATCGATCCATTGATCGGGGAACTCAATCGAGTCAACGATCGAACGTGGAAAGTCAAGTTAAGATATAATCCCGCAGTGGATATTAATGAGATCGAGGATTTTATTCTCGGCAGTGACAAACCCGCTCAGCATAAAACTAAGTGCTTGGCTATTAAAAACCGGATGGATGTTTTTCCTGGAGGAGAAGTAGTTTCTTGCAAATTCTTCCCAGAGTTTTCAGTTGGAGATCTAGCGACTGAGAGTGTTCGAGATGTTTGGCATAGCGATAAATTTACCAAAGTCAGAGAAACAGTCGATACTTGCGGTTTAATGCCTGTCTGCTCAAAGTGCAATCTTTTGTATTCTCGCGGTATTTAATTTCGGTAGAGATTGTAGCTCGAATCAGCAGGTATCCAATGTTAGTAAATGAATTTTTAGAACAAACTGCTGCAAGAACGCCTGGTAAGGAAGCACTAATTTTTCATCAGCAGCGATTGACTTATCTTGAGGTTGACAATTTTGCTAATGCGCTAGGTAATGCGCTACTGGAATTGGGTTTGCAAAAGCTCGATCGAGTGGCAATCTATCTAGACAACTCGGTTGAGTCAGCGATCTCTATCTTTGGGATTCTCAAGGCTGGGGGTGTG
>NZ_JANPGM010000001.1:0-8191 GCF_031423935.1 Chamaesiphon sp. VAR_69_metabat_338 | reverse complement strand
TGCTGGATGTCCGTGCTGGTGTAAATCGTCGCTGTGCGCGTGGGTATGCCAAAATTCGGCATGAGTATGGGCAAATCGATCGGGCGATAGCAACAACCGCACGATCGTGAATAAAGCCAAGCCAATCAGACTACCGTAGAGAAAAGTCCGATCGGGGAAAGTCGTCCCCAACCATCCCGCCAAGGGGTAAGCCCCCGCCCACCAGAGATGACTCCAGGCAAAATGCGCACCATAGACGCGTCCCTGGAACTCTGTGGGTGTGCGATCGGCAATTAGGGTTTGAACTGATAGATTAATCAAACTCTGCCCAAATCCAGCGATCGACCATAAGCCAATTAAAGGAGCCAATCCGGCATAATTTGCCCCGAGTAATGCAGCGGTAATTAATAACCCGCCAGCCATCAGCGCGCCCGTTTGCGATCGCCACTGCGGAAAAATCCCGATCGCCATCGCCCCCAAGGTGGCACCTAAACCAAACCCCATCATTACCCAACCATATTCCACCGCCGTTTGCTGGAGCGTACCGCGCACATAGCCGACAGTATTTACCAAAATCTGGGCACCCGCGATCGAAGCGACTAATTGCATCATCAAGCCATAGCGAATCGGGGCATCATGCCATAATTTTGCCGTCCCTGCGCGAATATCAGCTCCAATCGAGCCGATCGATCTCGGTGACGATTCGGTTTGAGGCGATCGTAAATTACTCGGCAACGTGGCGATCAGAACTGCCGCGATCGCAAAACTCAAACCATCCCAAAAAAACAACTCCCGCGCGCCGACAAACAGTGCCAATACCCCCGCAATTCCAGGGCCAAATACGCCCAAGATCTGATAAGTCGTGCCGGATAAAGCGATCGCTTGCGGATAGTCAGCCTCACCAGTAACTAAGGGAATCGTCGCCTGATATGTGGGCGCAAAAAAGGCATTGAAAATATTTAAACCTAACACCAAAGCGTAGATTTGCCAGATACTCTGAACGAAGGGCAACAGACACACCAACAGCATCCGACCTAAATGCGTCGCCATTAAAATTGGCCGTCGATCGTACCGATCTGCAATCGCGCCTGCTAATGGCGATAGCAAGGTAAACGCGGTTACTCTGAGCGTTAATGCCCCTGCCAAGACGATCGGCGCAGCTTTACCAGCTAGTTCAAACGCCAATAATGCCAATCCCAACCAAGTCAGAGCATCACCCAACAAACTGACTGTTTGGGCGAGGTAAAGTCGTCTGAAAATCGAATTTTTGAGACTAGTTGGAAAGCCAATTTTCGGCATTTTCGGGACGGATTATCGATCGAGTACGCTAATGCTCATACTACTATGGTAGGCGATCTGCGGTGTGATGATGGTCGTAGCTAGTTGCTGAAGATCTGCTATGACTAGCTCACTCGATTCTCTAAACGAGAGGCTACGCCAACGGTTAACTTTTGCAGAATATCTCAAGTATACCGACGGTACAGCTATATTTCCCATCTACACTGGTAAAATCGATCGCTGACAGCTCGGACAAACTGCATGAATTGTTAATTGACAATCGAGCAAATGATAGCCTTCTTTTTTAGAAGTTTTATCGCCAATTTTTAATACTGATTCGTTTTTAAATTCGATCGTTTGATTGCAGCGGACGCAGATCAGATGGTGGTGATGGTGATAGGGCTGATTGATTTCATAATGCTTATGATCTTCAGCCAACTCTAGCTCGCGCAAAATGCCCATTCGCGCCATCAATTTGACGGTGCGATAGATTGTGGAGAGGCTGATATCATGCCCTTCTTTTTTGAGTAATTCGTACAAATCTTCAGCACTCAGGTGCTTACCTGCAGCTAAATTTTGGAAAATATCGAGGATGATTTCTCGCTGGGGCGTCAGTCGCCAGCCTCTTTCGTGTAATTCAGCTTTGAGAGAGTCTGCTGTATAGAATGACATGCTCATCACCTACTATCGATCGTTATCTCTCATGATATCGGACTTGGGATCTATTTGCAAGAAGCAAGCTTTATTGAGAATCATCTCTTTTGGCTAATGCTGGTGCAGGCTTACCGTCTCCAAATCGCGGATCTACAAACGCGATCGACTTTGCTGCTCTTGAATAGCTCAAACATCGATATCGCGATCGATAGTAATTATTGCATTAGTAAAGCTACAAACCCAACTTTTTGGAGAAGTCGGGTTTGTCAGAGTAGTTGCTATATTACGTAGCAAAATAGCAGACATGTGAAATATTTACGCTTCAGCAGGTATCGCCAGATCGCCTAATAAACCTGGATAAATCCGATCGAATTGTCCTTGTCGCAGCTTGTTTGCAGCGGGCATTTTATCGATTCGTAATAACTCAGCGATCGCGGCAGTTTCGGTGTCGCGTTTGCTGCTGGCGGCAGCTAAGACACGATTGTCTTTAATATAAAAAGCAATGAATTGTCGATCGTCTAAACTCCCATCGATAATTACTTCATCCCACTCAGTCGCATGTCCGACATAGCGAATTGGGAACTGATATTGCATACTCCAAAACACCGGCACGCCGCGAAATGCGGTAGGTTGTCCAGCCATATTAAAAGCAGCAATCCGTCCGTGTTGGGCGGCAATACGCCAATGCTCGACTCGCATCGATGCGGCGGTGCGCCAGTCGGGAAACCGCGCGATATCGCCAGCAGCATAGACGTTTTCCGCAGCGCATAGATACTCATCGACGGGAATACTGCGATCTTGAGGATTGAGTTCGATGCCGGTAATGAAATCGGTGACAGGTTGGACGCCAATACCCACAACAACCAGATCGGCAGCTAATCGATCGCCATTATTCAAAATGACAGTTTGGGCGGTACTTTCCCCTTCAATTTGAGTTACCTTGCGACCCATTTTAAAGGTGACGCCGTTTTCCGCATGAACTTTGTAGAAAAGCTCGCCGATTTGCGTGCCTAAAATTTGCTCGAAGGGTAAAGAATCTGGCGAAACAACAGTAACTTTAATCCCTCTTTGCGTAAGTCCGGCAGCAACTTCCATGCCGATAAAACTCGAACCGATAACTACAGCTTGCCGAGCATGTGCGGCAGCAGCCAAGATGCGATCGCTATCATTGAAGCTGCGCAGCGTGAAGATATTGGGGAAAGCTGCACCGGGTACTGCTAAGTGGCGCGGCTGAGTGCCAGTAGCAATTAGTAAAGAATTATAGGTAAGCGTTTCGTTAGTGGCTAGGACGATAGTTTTGGTCTTGATATCTACATTTGTCACCACACAATTGAGTCGAAGTTCAATATTGTGTTGCTGATAAAAATCAGCCGATCGCATCAAGATTTGGTCGGCTTTAAGTTTACCTGTGAAATAATTTTTGCTCAAAGTCGTGCGATCGTATGGCAACTTATCCTCGCGGGTAATCATCACAATTCGTCCTTGATAGCCAGCCACTCGCAAGGTTTCAGCGGCATGAGTGCCAGCCGCCCCAGCTCCTAAGATGACAAATGTCCGGTTGTCGCGCTCTGGATCGAATTGTGCCATGTCTGGCACGCGATGACCGGATGCGGACTCGGGAACCGTTACGATGATGTCATCGCCGTCAATGCGGACTGGATAGCGATCGAGTGAATCTAATCCTGGTGGCTGGTGCAGATCGCCAGTGGTAATATCGAAGTAGGCATTGTGCCACGGGCAGACGATACAATCGCCATGCAGAACGCCTTGCTCCAACGGTGCGCGATTGTGCGTACAATAGGCACCGATCGCATAAATCGTTTCATCGCGCCGAATCAGCAGAATGTCGGTGTCGCCGACAGTTACTTGACGTTTTTGGCCATCTTGTAACTCATGAAATTGAGCGACAACCGCTTCTGTTTGGGACATAATTACGTAATTTTATGGGGATTAACCGTTACGGCGATTAACTTCGCGACTTAATTGAACGTAGGTATTATAGCCGCGTCGTTCCAGTCGTCGTGCTGCCCGATTGGCTTCGCGCCGATTGTAATAAGAATTTTCCAAAATCCACGATCGATCGCCGCGATTGCGATAGTAGACATTGAACTGTCGATCGTTACGGCGAAACTGAGCGAGTGTGATTGGATCGCTCTGGCGATCGACTTGTTGTGTTGTCAGCGCACTTGCCTTCAAGGGCATTGTCGCTACAAATCCAGTGCAAACTAGGGAAAGCAAAATTAGCTTGTTCATGAAATAATCTTTAGCTAGAAAGAAGAATCAAACTGTGGATATTGACGTGAGCTTTTACAAGCATTCATCAAATGCTTAATTCCAGCTTAATCTTTCATTCCAATGAATTTATCCGCCTAAAGACAGAGCGTGAATCGTGACGATTGTCATGCCAAGATTACCCGATAGTTATAGCTAAGATTGGAGAGCGTTACTAGGGCATGAACTCTAAATTTAAACTAACCCAAATAAGCTGGATTTTGGGCGGTACTATCGAACTGACTGGTCGTTTTATACAGCTCGTATTTGCCGTTAATTGCTGCCGTCCGCGTCCGATTGAGTAAAGCAGTCACTTGTGCCTGAGTCAGTGGCTTAAAGGTGCGTACGGCTTCAAATGCTTGGTCGAGGAGTTGCATACTATCGATTCCCGTAACTACCGTCGAAGTGGGCAGATTCAGCGAGTAGTGGAGACATTCGATCGGGGTGACAGTATTGCTGCGGAGAATATAAGGATCGCCCATCGATTTCATGCCGATGGTACCGATTTGGTTTTTTACCAAGACGGGTAAAACTTGCTTTTCAAAGCTGCGGAAATGAGCGTCCATGACGTTGAGTGGCATTTGGACGGTATCGAAGCGGAACTTATTTTGGGCGGCCACTTGGAGCATTTGCAGGTGGACGAGCGGATTTTTGTGCCCAGTAAAACCGATGTAGCGAACTTTGCCAGCTTTTTGAGCGGCAATAACGGCTTCCATCGCTCCACCCGTAGCAAAGATTCGATCGGGATCTTCAAAGCGCAAGATCTCGTGATGCTGCATCAAATCGATATAATCGGTTTGCAATGCTTTTAAAGATTCATCGATTTGCATCGTCGCTGCGGCTTTGGTACGTCCGTCGAGCTTAGTCATCAAAAAGACTTTTTGGCGATAGCCATTCTTGAGTGCTTTGCCCATCCAGCGTTCGCTGCGGCCATTATGGTAGTCCCAAGAATTGTCCATGAAATTGATGCCCCGATCGATTGCCGTGCGGATTAACTTGATGCTATCTTGCTCTTCCTTAATTTTGCCAAGATGAAAACCGCCCAACCCGATCGCGGAAACTTGTTGTCCCGTGCGTCCTAGCGTCCGATAGAGCATCTCGCCTTTTTTGGTAGCGGTGGGGGCAGCCAGAGCGAGTAGCTCATCTGCGGTAGCCGCATCTTGTGCTAACAAGGGTTGGAAAATTCCTTCGGATGCGGCTATTCCAGCGGCAATTAGCCCGGAAGTTGCAGTTGTCTTGAGCAAATCTCTTCTGCTAATATCCATGAATGTTTCGATCGAGATTGGAATGATGACGATACAGTTGTCGCCAGCACAGCAGTCTGAGTTATAGCCAGTGGCAACTTTTAAATTTTAGGTAGGTTATTTAACCATCGCATCTGTCCAATGAGGGATGGTCGATCGATTCCCCAGCACGCAGCAGATCGGTCTAGATTAACTCGACAATGTTGGCAAAAAACTTTGTGAGTAGAGCGCGACCTCACGATATCCTCATATTTAAACCGTATGATTGGGGTCGATCGAGCCGCTAAAGTCGTATTGCCCTGCACCGATCCATCGTGAAGTGTTGGTAATGTTACTGGCGAGCGGGCATCGATCGGATGTTCGAGTTCGGTAAAACAGAGCGAAGGTTGCAGGCAGGTAGAAGATGTGACATCTTCCGAGCCATCCTTCGTGCGAATGAGTGGCAGTAGAGGTAGCAACCCCATGTACGAAGAACACTATAAATATCTTTATCGCGTCGGCGGAGCAGTTCCACAAGAGCATCGCACTCCCGAACGCTTGGAAAAACTTGACCTAGAGGTAGCATCAGGCGATCTCGTAGCTCGATCGACACCGGAAATATTCGAGGAGTTTTTGCAACCCCATTGGGATGAATATGCTGAGGTCAATTATGGTTATCCAAGTCAGCTCGTGCGCCGACATAACTTAGGCCGATCGAAAGACGAACTGATGAAAATCGCGATTGCGCTAGCACTGACAACATTAGAATTAGCGGAAGCAGAGCTTGTGGACATGCTAAACGATGCTTATCTGGACGCGACAACCAACATATTTGTCGATTAAAGCACGGCAATGTTTCGACGATTGTCACCATGTCATACTGCCTGGTAAAACAAAAGGCGTAGAAATCGCTCCAGTCTAATCTTCAGTTTGATAGAGCAGATAAAAAAACTTTGATTTTAGAATGAGGATCTGACTTTCAAATATAGAAGAAATTAAGATGGCATCAGCACGTAAGAATGCAGTAGGTGTGTTTTCAGAGCGAGATCGACTGGAATCCGCCATGAGTCAACTGCAAGCGAGTGGTTTTTCCATGAACAACATCTCCATTGTCGATCCCCAGGCTCAGGCAGCAAAGACACCTGTGGCTAAGTTAACCGATCCTGTCGTGGAATCGCCAGCAGATGCCACTCGCGATCGACCGCTCGATCGAATCGAACATAGTGCGGCGGGTGCTAGTGCGATCGGTAGTGTTGCCGGTGGCTTGGTTGCTGGACTGACGACCCTTGCATTTCCAGCCTTTAGCGGTGCAGTAGTCCTAGTGGGGATGGCTGCTGGTGCGTTTTATGGAGCAGTATCGGGGGGATTACTCAGTAATGAGATCGGGATTACTCTACCCCCAGAGCAAGCCAAACACTACAGCGAGCTGTCGGAACAAGGCAACTATCTAGTCGTCCTCAAAGGTACCGAAATTGACATCGGTCGTGCCGAATCCATTCTTAAAGAAGCAGATGTCCGCGAATGGCTGGTTATCGATCGGATGTAACACTCTAGATCCTATCGATCGTTAATTTATGCTCCTCAACATTCACCAAAAATCATGACAGAAGAAAAAGTAACTCGATTTCAAACTGCTATTCAACAAGATTCAAGCTTGAAAGAGCAACTTGCTGCCGCAGCCGGTGACATTGAGGTTTGCAGTAAAATTGCTAAAGAACATGGCTACGATTTGAACCCTGAAGAACTCCAAGCAGCATTAACCCAAGAGTCAAATGAAGACTTGGCTCAAGCCGTCAATCCGGGTGTCTCGCCACGACAGCAATTGACTTAATGCTCTGAATGAGATAGCCAGATGAGGGGGAGTGGGAAACGATATGCTAGTATTGCCTCGAACTAACAAGTTTCCCCAATCGTGAACCCGAATGCCAGCGTCCATTGCTGCGTATACCTCCCCATATGACTAAAATTGCTGACTTACGCAAAAACTATACTCAGGCTGGATTGCTAGAATCAGATGTCGTTGCCAATCCTTTCGACCAATTTCAACTATGGTTCGATCAAGCCATTGCTGCGGACATCTTAGAACCCAATGCAATGACCGTAGCCACCATTACAGCTGAGGGCAAACCTTCCGCTCGGATCGTATTGCTCAAAGCTTTTGACGAGCGGGGATTTGTCTTTTATACAAATTACAACAGTCAAAAAGGGATCGAATTACAGCATTGTCCTTATGCGGCGTTAGTCTTCTTATGGGGCGATTTAGAGCGGCAAGTCCGCATCGAAGGTCGCATCGAATTCGTCGCCGAGGCAGAAGCCACTAACTATTTTCACAGCCGTCCAGTTAGCAGTCAGTTAGGAGCTTGGGCTTCCGAGCAAAGTACGATTATTGACGATCGATCCGTCCTCGAACAAAGCTTGCACCAACTCGAAATCGCCTACCAAGATCGCGAGATTCCCAAGCCACCACATTGGGGCGGCGTGCGGGTTATCCCCCAAGAGATCGAGTTTTGGCAAGGTCGTCCCAGTCGGCTGCACGACAGAATCCGCTATCAATTGGTAGCAGGAAATTGGCAGATTGACAGGTTAGCACCTTGAATTAGGTTTTAGGTTTTAGGTTTTAGGTTTTAGGCTTTAGGCTTTAGGCTTTAGGTTTTAGAGGATGTTCGGAAAGTATGGATTATCACTCGTCAACCCTGGAAGATCCCCCCTAGCCCCCCTTAAAAAGGGGGGAACCAGAATTAAAGTCCCCCGCTTGGTGCGCTACACTGTCGGGGAACCCGAACAGT